>NZ_CP040396.1:3910000-3980000 GCF_005577435.1 Paenibacillus algicola
TCCAATCGCTGGTCACTCAAATCCAGCAGCATTTCATCCAGCTCTTTTCGCAGTACGTAATCCAGCTCTTTGCATTCTTTCTCGTTAAATAGCATTCCGAGCATCATCCTGACCTCCTCTGGATTCCGGTGCGGTTATTCTGCTCTCCCGCTTCCGTTCTCCTATGTATGTGTATGAACTGTCGAACTTCCACTCTTCTTGCTTGCCATCCATAATGTTCAATAAACAAAATTCGATAGGTCGTAAACTGCTTTATTAGGTATGCTCATATTCCGGGAAAATTATGACATCAGCCACAGGGTAATTGTACTTTCAATTATTGCGGCAACGAAGAGCAGTATTAGGATCCAAAGAGAGGCCGTGCCCGTTTTTTTCCATGCTGTTCTCCACTTCAAGCCAAGAGCCTCCCCTTTTTCCTGACCGGGAAGAATGCTACGAATGACCAGAGCACCCAGCATGAGTCCGTAAGCTCCTGCAATGATGAGCACCGGTATTTCAATAATGCCGTGCGGCAGTAAGCCTTTAAAGATAAGCTCATTGAGATCTCCACCGTTTGCACGAACCAGCTCCATGAGAAAACCAAGCACCATCCCGTTCATAGCCAGAAACACGAAAGGAATAATTCCGAGCAGCAGGCCTGCAAACATGACTATTAAACTTTTGATCGCATTGTTCAGAAAAATAAACACAAAAAAGCTCAGCTCCGGATTGTCCGACGCGCTCAAATTCTGGCTTGTTTCTGCTAAGGCCTGAATTTCTCCAGCTAAGATTTCCTGGATCTCCTGGCTGGCGTTCCAGCCCGCTGCGACCGCGAGCACAAACAGTACAGCAGATACAATCAGAGCACCACGAATCGTGCCCAGGTCTTTAAGAAAAGTAGTAAATCGATACATACGCTGCCTCCTTTACAGTAATAAGTTATCGGTACGAGCATAGATTTTAGTAAACAAGCTTTTTGCAGTATGAAGGGAGAGGAGCCTGCCGGTATGAGTTTCTTTTATGTTTTGAATGGGCAGAAAATTAAGCGGTTCAGTTTTGTTCTTGCTGCTGCCGTCTTTGCGGTCGGAGTCATTTATGTGGAAAGTGATCATATTTCCGTATTCTCGGAGAACACGCCTGCGGCCGTGTACAGTGTCCCGACGGAGAAGAAGCAGATTGCTTTGACATTTGACATTAGCTGGGGAGAGAAGCGCGCCGAGCCGATTTTACAGGTGTTGAAAGACAAGGGGGTGTCCAAGGCTTCCTTCTTCCTGTCCGCACCCTGGAGCAAAAGCCATCCTGATATCGTGAGCAAGATCAAGGAAGGCGGTTTTGAGATCGGTAGCCACGGATTCAAGCATGATAATTATAGTACGCTGTCAGATGAGGAAATACGCAAGCAGATTACAACGGCTCACTCTATTTTAACCACTGTGACGGGACAAGAACCGAGGCTAATCCGGCTTCCGAACGGCGATTTCGACAAAAGAGTGCTGAGCATCGCCGACAGCTTGAACTATACGGTCATTCAGTGGGACACCGATTCTCAGGACTGGAAAAACATTGGCACCGACCAGATTGTAGATCGCGTTGTAAGTAAGGCGCACCCGGGAGACATTGTTCTGCTTCATGCCAGCGACTCCGTGAAACAGACTCACGAAGCGCTTCCGGACATTATTGATGAGCTGCGCCGCAAGGGCTATGAATTCGTCACCGTAACCGATTTGCTGCAGCAAAGCAGCACCAAAGGCTCACCCGTTCAGGATCAATCTACAATGCAAAAGCATATAGAGGATGCAGTGAATCGTTAAATGCTCACTGTGATGTAGCTTTTAAGTTCATGTTAGCACAGCAGGCGAATTCCTTTCCACGGTGGGTTGCCTATGAGTTTGTACTTCGGATGAAGAAATGATGGAAGAGGATGTTCTTTTATACAAGGAGACTGAAGAAGAAATCAATACGACGGGGATAAAATGATGAATTTGAATACATGACGATCAAAGCTTCGGTCAGTAATGTAACAGTGATTAAATAGCCCTGTATCCCCGTTTCCAGGCTATGCAATGGTTCTTCGGCTTGGCCGTGGACTGGAAACGGGTTTTTAAAAGAGTGAATTGGCAGGGTGACTCATTGTAGTCAATATGATCGGACCGTCTGCAGTAATAGCGATGGTGTGTTCATACTGTGCCGAAAGCGAGCCGTCAGCCGTTCTCGCGGTCCATCCATCAGCATCTACCGTCATGACCGCTGTTCCAGCGTTGATCATCGGCTCGATCGTCATAACCATTCCTTCTTTTAAACGAAAGCCTCTGCCAGGCCTGCCCACATGAGGGTAATTGGGTTCCTCGTGCATTTCCCGTCCTATACCATGTCCAAGCAGATCACGAACCACGGAGAATCCATGCTGCTCAGCATGAGATTGCACCGCGTGCATCACATCCCCTATACGGTTCCCGACTATAGCTGCTTTAGCGCCTTTCTCCTTCAGAAACCGAAGCGCGAACGCCTCGATATCAAGGGTCGTAACACCAGGCACGATTAAATCAGACACGGCCTGATGAAAAGCAGCGACAATTCGACCGGCTTTTCTCGTTTCTTCAATTTCTGCTCTTGATTTCAGAGTAACCATTGTATTCATCTCTCCTTCGACTGTATGCCCCAAAAAATCGTATCCACAATCCTTTCAATATCCATCTCAGTCAGTCAGCATATGGTGATGGATGTTCAGCATGGCATAGCCGATAAGCGAACCATATATAATGGCAGCTGTGGATTCCGGTGACTTGGAATCGATCTCTTCACGAATCATAGGAATCAACCCGCTTCCCCTTCACACCTGCCCGGATAGAAAATGCTTGTCTAACCAGACACGCTGCAACAAAAAAAGAGCTAAGTAAATTAGCTCTTTTCTACGTTCTGAGTCACTTTATGCAGCGTCAGAATCTGATAGGCATTACATGCCAGTAAAGGAATAATTAAAAATACAGTGGCATTGTTCTCGCCAATCTTTAATACGCCGATGATTTCCAGAATGGTCACTGCCAGCATGAAAAACATGGTTGGGATCAGCGCTTTGCTGTTTGTCATGTTTACTTTGAAGTAAGTAACGACAACGGCGGTCAGCAGAATCCCGATCGCAATGATTAAATCCCAAGTGAAATTTTGTTCGTTCCCCACAAATGTCCGCAGAAAAATAAGCTCCATCAGAGCCAGTACGGACAAGACGAGCTGAACGTATCCCCAGGTTTTTGGCCGAAATACACCAATTCCGATATAATTCAGCGTTAGATAAGCAAAAAAACCTAATTGCGAGTACACACTGACCAGTGCACCGTATCCCAGCAGGATTAACGGATAGATGGTCAGGTCGACCGCTCCCTTAAACTCAATATTGCCCGTCGCCAGCTGCAGCGCCACACCTGCGATCACTGCGGCAATCGCGCCGACCAGCATCGTTTTCCAAAATAATCTTGCCCACTTCCGTAAGCTCAAGTGATCTCCACCCCCACAAGTCATTATTTTACCAACCTTCTCAATAAAAAACCATGATCACTTCGACATATTTCTTACATTCCATCACATACTATGGACAGCACCCACACAAAGGAGGACTACGGGCATGAAGCGGCCTTTATTTTGTTTATTCAGCGGTCTGGGACTCACCTTGATATTAGTAACGGGGTGCGGCTCCGATCAAGGCTATACTGCCCAGCAGATGGGCTATAAAGAGATGAAATCCATGGTGGTTGATATCCTCAAAACAGACGAGGGCAAAAAAGCGGTCGAGGAGGCTCTGGGCGGCGGCTCATTGTCCGGCGAAAGCGGCGGAGCTTCTGGCGCTAAAATTTTGTCGGCCCAGTCGGGCGACGATATTCGTCTGGCCGTCAAGGATACACTCGTGTCTGAGGATTATAAAAAAGAAATTGAGAAGATCATGACCGACCCCCAGTTTGCAGGTGAATTTGCTAAAGCGATCAACGCTGAAAGTAAGCAGCTTCATCTCCAGCTCATTAAGGACCCTACGTATCAAAAGTCCGTGGAGGAAATTATGAAGTCACCTGAAATCATGAAATCCTTCTTAGAGCTGACGAAAACGCCGGATTACCGTAAGCAGACGATGACAATTATGCAAGAGGCCATGCAAAACCCGCTCTTCCGGATGGAAGTCCTGCAACTGCTGAAGACGGTTGTGAAGGATGAGCTGCAGCCAGCCGTTGAAAAGGAGCAGGGCGGCGAGAGCGGCGGCGGCAGTGAAAATGGCGGAGAGGCCGGCGGTGAAGGCGGCAGTGAAGGGGAAAGCGGCGGTGGCGGCGGTGAAGGCAGTGGTGGTGGCAGCTAACGCAGTGCTGATCTGGCCATACAATAAACTCCCTGATTATGGAAATCAGGGAGTTTATTGTTAGTCTATGGACATTTCATGCATTAAGGTTGTCTTAACGGGGTGCACACTTTGAAATTACAGCCTTTGCAATCTCCTCATAAATCTGGCCGCTCTCAGTGTCTTCTTTATATACCGATGGGGAGAAGTCTGGATCTGTCGGAAGGTTGTCCGGTGCGCTTAATGGAAGCTGTCCCAGCAGTTCGGTATGAAGATTGTCTGCCAGCATTCCTCCGCCTCCGCGGCCGAAAATATAATCCTTCTCGCCGCAGTGCTGACAGTTCCGATAGGCCATGTTTTCGATAACGCCCAGCACCTCATGGTTCGTCTGAAGCGCCATAGCTCCCGCTCTAGCAGCTACGAACGCCGCCGTGGCATGGGGTGTGGTAACAATAATCTCTTTGCTCTGCGGGATCATCTGGTGCACGTCCAGCGCTACATCACCGGTACCGGGAGGTAAATCCAGCAGCATGTAATCCAGGTCACCCCAAGCTACATCATCAAAAAACTGACGGAGCATTTTGCCCAGCATCGGCCCTCTCCACACGACCGGGCTGTTCTCCCGAATGAAGAAGCCCATCGACATCACCTTGACGCCAAACCGCTCCACTGGAATGATGACGCCGTCATCCGTAACGACGGGGCCTTCCTCCATCCCCATCATGTCCGGAACGCTAAAGCCGTAAATATCTGCATCGATCAAGCCGACTTTCTTGCCTTGGCGGACAAGCGCGGTCGCCAGGTTAACGGTCACGGTAGATTTCCCCACCCCGCCTTTCCCGCTCGCAATCGCAATAAACTGAACGCCCGATTCCGGGGCCAGCAGCTCATGCTTCATCCCGGCTGCGTGTCCTTTGGTCAGCTTCTCGCGGTCCAGCTCTTCTTCCTTCGACTTGTCCTCCAGCGGCCGCATCCGGATATGAATATCCTCTGCTCCCAGTGCCTGCAGCAGCTCTCGAATCTGCGCATTCAGCAGCGTCCGCGTCTCTTCGGTTGTGTACGTGACGGATAAACGCACAGTGTTATCTTTAACTACAATGTCACGAATGCGTTGCAGCTCCATTAGACTCTGTCCAGTCTCCGGGTCCTGCAGCGGCTGTAAAATCTCCTGTACCTGCTCTCTGCTTATCAGCATATCGAATCGCACCTCAACTTTGGTTAGTGGCTCAATCTCTGGAATGTTATTCAGCCTACATTATACCACTACTTCACCCGTGCTGCCGATTAGTTGGAGCGCTCTCCTGCACTATATCTCAGAACGCCATTATATATAGAGGCTGCCACCTTTCGCTGGTACTTCTCATCCCTCAGCATTTCGGACTCCTGCGGATGAGACAGAAAGCCGACCTCTACGAGTGCGGACGGGATTTTGAGCGCTTGCAGCAAAAAGATTTTGTCATCCGTCTTGGCCAGCCGCTGCGTATTCTCGAGCTGGTGACGAATTTCACTCTGGATCAGCTCCGCTAAACGTCTGCTTTCTTCTTTTCCCGGTGGGTAAAAGGTTTGGGCACCACTCCAGCGGTTAGAAGGAATGCTATTCAGATGAATGCTGATAAACAGGTCAGCCTGCTTATTTTCAATCAGCCGCACCCGATTGTTTAGATCCTCGGTTTTTCGCTTGGAGTATCCCGCGGTTTCCGGAGAGGCCAGATCATAATCCCCTTCTCGCGTTAAGATCACCAAGGCTCCTGCCTGCTGAAGATAATCCCGCAAATACAGCGTGACCGCCAGATTAATATCCTTCTCAATCACGCCCTGGCGGCTGACAGCTCCCCCATCCGGGCCACCGTGACCCGCATCCAATGCGATTACCTTTCCTGCCAGCGGCAGGCTCCAATATTGAACGGTTTTGTTCGTTGGAATTTCGTAGGTCACTACGGCAAGCAGTAAAAGCAGCAGTCCAAGCCCTATCAGGCTTTGCTTTATCTTTTTCCAGGAGATCCATATGGTTACCTTATCGCGTTCCGGCCTGGACATAAAAAATCCACCTCGTCCCTATAAGTGTTGTACTTATATGTATGGGACAAGATGGATAAATATGTTGCGGCGTTCTAGACGCTGACCTGCTCTTTCATGCCTTCAATGAGGATCGCTGCAACCTCAGGCCGTGTGAACTCCGGCGGCGGGCACTTGCCCTCTCTCAGCAGTCCGCGCACTTTCGTGCCGGATAAGGTCAGGTGCTGCTCCTTATCGTGCGGGCAAGTCTTGCTGGATGCCATATTGCCGCATTGGATACAGAAGAAGCTGTGCTCAAAGAACAGCGGGGTAATGCCAAGCTCTTCTGCTGAAAAGTGGCGGAAAATTTCCTGGGCTTCATATGTACCGTAGTAATCGCCCACCCCCGCATGGTCCCGGCCGACGATGAAATGGGTGCAGCCGTAATTTTTGCGGACCATCGCATGGAAAATGGCTTCCCTTGGTCCTGCATACCTCATTGCCGCCGGGAATACGCCCAGAAATGTGCGGTCCTGTGGGTAATAGTGCTCCAGCAAAGCGAGATAGCTTCTCATACGTACATCAGCCGGCACATCATCCGACTTGGTTTCACCGACGAGCGGGTTCAGAAACAGCGCATCCACAATTTCCATAGCACTCTTCTGAATGTATTCATGAGCCCGATGCACCGGGTTGCGGGTCTGAAAGCCCACTACGGTCTTCCACCCACGCTCTTCGAATAAAGCACGTGTCTGCGCCGGATCGAAGTAAAACTCCTGGAAACGGGCAGGCTGAGGCCGATTGAGAATCTCTACAGAGCCTCCCACATATACATTAGGGCGCTCAAACAGCTTCTTGACCCCTGGATGCTCCGGGTCCTCGGTTTTGAACACCTTTAGCGCTTCTTCGCGCTGATCTACGCTATAGACGTCTTCAACGGTCAGAATGGCGTAGATCACGCCATCCTCTTCTCCTATCAATGCGGCCTGCTCACCGGCACTCAAAGTAACGGCTGTAGCATCAGGCACGGCTAGTGTCACGGGAATGCTCCAAACGGTTCCGTCTGCCAAACGCATCGTGTCCAGGACAGCACGATAATCTTTTTTACTCATAAAGCCTTGTAGAGGTGAAAACGCACCGACTCCGATCAGATCCAGATCTGAAATGGCCCATGTATTGATAGGGATGGCAGGCAGGTTGCCTGCAGACTCCAATAAAGCCTGACGTCGTTCCGGTTCTGCAATACGGTTAATAAGCGCACCACCGTGCGGCTGCATGGTTGTCATGAAGTGAGCCTCCTGTTCTTTGTTCTTGTACTTCTTCAGGTATGAATTGATTTATTTATGAAGTCCGCACTCCGTTTTCTCATTCCCGGACCAGCGTCCAGCACGCGGATCCTCACCCGGCATCACCTGACGAGTGCAATAGTGGCAGCCGATACTCGGATAATTCTGATCATGAAGCGGATTATAAATAACGTCATGCTCCCGGATATATGCCCATACCTCATCCTGAGTCCAATCTGCGATCGGATTAAACTTCACCAGGCCAAACTTATGGTCATACTCGATCTTTTTGGCATTGGCGCGTGTGGGCGCCTGATCGCGTCGGATCCCTGTAATCCAGGCATCATACTGAGACAAAATTCGTGTGAGCGGCTCTACCTTGCGGATATTGCAGCATTGGTTCGGGTTCACCTGCCATAACGTATCTCCATGCTGTGCCGCCTGCTCTTCCGGCGAGAGGACTGGTGCAACGCGTACAAATTCCATATTATATTTCGCTACTAACCGATCCCGGGTATGGTACGTCTCTTCAAAGTGAAAGTCGGTATCCAAATAAAAGATATCCGTTCCCGGGCTGATCTTCTGAACCATATCCACCAGCACTACATCCTCTGCACCAAAGCTGCAGGCAAACGTAATGTTGGGAAAGGTTTGAACAGCGTATCGAATGATTTCTTCAGCAGAAGCCGTCTCTAATGCAATAGCCTGCTCTTGGATTAACTGCTCTTTCTCTAATAAGTTCATGTCTTTGACCTCCAGTGCTTATTAATCCCACATAATCCTACGTAATTAGTATGAATTAAGTATAGACCATTCCTATATATTGTCAACACCTTAAATAGGCTTGCTGAACGATTCTTTATCCAGCCTTCAGAGCTAGGCGTCCACGAGACTGCATCGTGAAAATGAGGAAAAAAAGAACGCGGAGCCTACGTTCCAAGTTCATCACCAGAAGCTGTAGCGTAATCACCGATTCACTTGTCTTTGCAAGGCGTGCGCGAATACAGCCAAGCCCATACTTGCGCTTGCCTTCTCCAAACTTGCCTTCAATCGCGTTTCGTTCGCCGGTGTCCTGTTTGAGAACTTGCTTTTCTTCGCTTGTCGGTCCATTTTTCGGCTTGCGCCCCAATGCTGGTCCACTTAGTCGGATTCCATGTTGCTTGCAGAAGCTCCGGTTTTCGCGCGTGCGATAGATTTGATCGGCTTGGACGACAGCCGGATAGAATCCCATACGCTTGCGTTACTTCTCGATCACGTCAATAAGCGTCGTGCTCTCGTTGAAGTTATCCCAGGACAGCCGATCCAGGAACGCATAGCCTTTGGTCATGCTTACTGCGATCTTGGCTCCGAACTCGACGCGTGCCTTGGCTTTCCCTCGTACAATCGGCCGGATATGCGGCTGATGAATGCTGACGATCCGATCTTCCATCTGGTGAGAACGTGCATTGTACATGTGTAACTGCTGACGGTAAAGTTCATGAATGACCAGCAAGTCTCGGTAGGCTTTGCGGCTAAGCAGCGTGAGCTCCTGCACCTCGGCTTGTTCGGCGATGATGGCAAGGTTCCGTCCAACGTAACCGAGCTGAAGTCTGATGGCTTTGCGAATCACTTTGGGTCCCGGCCTGCGTTCCTTGGAGACGGCAAGAAATGGTTTGCGCGCCTTTTCCCGGTACGTACGTGGTTTCACCGTTTGTCCGATGAACGGTTCATGCAACGTATCGATGATCGCTTCGAGCTTCTCCCGCGCTTCATTCAGCAGGTTCAGATCTGTGGGATATGATACATCCGCTGGCGCGCAAGTGGCATCTACCAGCATGGTCCCTTGATTTTGCAAAGCTGTCGCTTCTGATACTGTCGATACCAGATGCGCTTCAGAAACAGACGTTGTCGCTTCAGGACTCTCTGGCATTGCGGCCGTCTGGGGTGGTCCTGCTTTTGACGATTCATCCGACGCCTCCACAAACATCGTTTGCTGTTCGGCTTGAACGGCAGGGACTTCCTTCTTCGAGCGCTTTACTTTTCCTTGACCACCGCCGCTTGCGTCATTGCTGTCATCATCGTCTTTTGTTTCCTTCGCGCCCGTGGAGGCGACGAGCTCGTTCAGTTCAGCCAGCACTTCCGTCAAGCGCTTTCGGAAATGCGTCATCATGGAATGATGGAACGGCTGCTTCATCGCGAATCCGGGCAGACCGATGAAGTATTGCATATAGGGATTTTCACGAATCGATTCCATGGTTTCTCTGTCCGTCAACTGCATACGCTCTTGAATGATTAATGCACCAAGCCCCATCCGCAAACGGATCGTTTGTTGACCGCGGAGCGTGTCTTTGAAAAACTGTCCGTACTTTTTCTCGGCTTCCACCCAAGGCACCAACCGCGCCAACTGAACCCAGCGATTTTCTTCGTTCAGTTTCCCTCCGAAAGGGAGAAAGAAATCGCCTGGCATGATCCATTGATTTTCGAGATACGCGGTCGGTTTGAACACTTCCATCATTCCATCTGCAAAGTTTTTGCTGTACTTTCGATGCATTCCTTTGCATATGAATTCGACACAAAGCACCAAAAGCCCTTGTTGTTATGCGGTTTTTAGCGATTTTATGAGCGTTCAGCAAGCCCTACATAAGACTCTTGTATTATCAGTCTTTATCTACGGAATATGCCATAACACTCATTAGTGCATTTTCTGCTTGTGTAGAGTCAAGTCGGCTATACTGCACAAACGCAGGTTTACTAGCAATGACCTCCATAGCATATGGCACTCCAGCAGGAATTGAAACACCACTACTTGACTCGATGTGCGCAGTTCGGATATGTCTGGTGCGCTGCCCAGGCACTTGAGTATTCATCCCCAAAATCGGTTCCCGATCCTCAAAATATGCATTAATCGTAACGGTAATCTCATCCGCATTTAAATTTAGAACACATACGGATTCATGACTTACCAGTTCCCCTGAGCTAGTTGGGGGAATATACCCGTCCGGAATAATCCAATGAGTCTTGCCTTTACACATTTTTAAGTCCTCCTTATGATGAATTTCCAATATAATTCAAGTTTAAGTTTATCATAAAGTGATCTGTAAAATGACTACTTACATAGAAGGGTTCCGCAATAAAATCTCGGTCTCTATATGATTTATTGTGCAAGTTAAAAAATGATAAAGCTGCAGGTATTAATAGAAAAAAAATTTACCCTTACAGATTTAATAAGAAGTTGGATGAACGTTAACACGTTGTTCAAACTGGTGGCTCCTATTCGCTTAGTGAAGCCCTTGATTGAGTTCACGTAATACTTCGCATTTGACTACACATAATCCTTCTACATATGACAGATTGTAATAGAAGTGCGACACCCAGAAAAACAAAAGACCCATGCTGGGCGTACCACAAAAAAAGCCCTTGGCCGGATGGCCAAGAGCTTTCGTAAGAACAAAAATAATATTAACGCTTGGAGAACTGAGGAGCGCGACGAGCCGCTTTAAGACCGTATTTCTTACGTTCTTTCATACGAGGGTCACGAGTCAGGAATCCAGCTTTCTTCAGGGAACCACGGAATTCAGGGTCAGCCTTCAGCAATGCACGGGAAATACCGTGACGGATTGCGCCAGCTTGACCGGAAATGCCGCCGCCATGAGCAATGACAAGAACATCGTATTTGCCCAATGTTTCAGTCAGTGTCAGAGGTTGCTTAACGATCAGCTTGAGAGTTTCCAAACCGAAATATTCGTTGATATCGCGTTTATTGATGACAATTCGTCCTTCACCCGGTACAAGGCGAACACGTGCTACCGAATGCTTACGACGACCTGTCCCATAGTATTGTACTTGTGCCATGAAACTGTCCTCCTTTTAATTAACCTTGAAGTTCGTAAACTTCTGGTTTTTGAGCTTCGTGTGGATGTGCTGTGCCTGCATATGCTTTCAGTCTCAGCTTCATTTTCTCGCCCATGCGAGTTTTAGGAAGCATGCCGTGAACGGCGCTTTCGATCACGCGCTCAGGGAATTTCTTGATCAGGTCTTCAGCAACAGTCACTTTCAATCCACCTGGATGCATGGAGTGACGGTAGTATTTCTTGTTGGACATCTTCTTCCCGGTCAGTACAATCTTCTCCGAGTTGATTACGACTACGAAGTCGCCAGTATCCACATGTGGAGTAAATTGTGGCTTGTGCTTGCCGCGGATCAGAGCCGCAACTTCACTTGCCAAACGGCCAAGCGTTTTGCCTTCGGCATCAACGATGTACCAGTTACGCTCAACTTCATTTGGCTTCGCCATATAGGTGGTACGCATGTTAAGTTTCCTCCTTGTATTCATCCGAAAAAGTTTCAAATGTTCATCATTTATCTTCGTTCATGTGTGAAGCAAATTTAAGTGTTAAATGGATCGTATTACGGCATTTTCTCAACCGGGGCTGTGGGAGAGCCGTTAAGAAAACACAACTTATATAATACAGGATACACGCATAAACTGCAAGTGTTTTTTAAGGTAATGACCTTGAAAACAGCGCTGCTGCCAGGACGTTTACACCGTCTCCAAAAACAGCGATCTCAGCATTAGCCCAGTGCCTGTTAAGTCCTGATTATATAAGAGGCTGCATCCAGCTCAACGTCCCACAGCATCAAGCCATGGCTGACCGCTGTTGGCCCTGCCGCTGCACGATTCTGCGCGATTAACGCAGTCCTAACGCTTTCAGGCGTACGTTTGCCCTCACCGACCTCAATCAGCGTACCCATAATAATCCGCACCATATGCTGTAAAAATCCACTGCCCGTGATATAGGTGTGTACGACACCCTGATCTCGTGGGTGATCCCGGCTCATGCTGGTGTCAACCTCCATCCATGCATCATAAATCGTCCGAACATGAGATGGCTTGGTGGAGCGGCGGGAAGCAAAGCTGGTGTAATCGTGCGTGCCCAGTAAATGCTTCAAGCCTTCCTCCATTGCGCTCACATTCAGCCGTCCATAATGGTGAAATTGATAACGGAGATGAAAAGGATCCGGAAACTGGTTGGCGTTGATCGTATATCGGTAGGTTTTGCGCTTCGCCTCCCGGCGGGAATGAAAATCAAGCGAAACCTCCTGTGCATCAGTTACGACAATGTCCGAAGGCAGCCTGGAGTTCAGAGCCGAACACCACCGCTCCGGAGGAATCATGGCAACGGAGCAGAAATTAAAAATCTGTCCCCGAGCATGAACGCCGGCATCGGTTCGGCCTGAGGCCGTGATTTTCAACGATTCCCCCGTCAAGCCGTAGATGGCCTGCTCAATCACATCCTGAACGGTGTTGCCGTCCGGCTGTGTCTGAAAGCCATTATAGTTCGTACCGTCGTAGCTTACTCTCATCAGAAGATTGCGCATAATTTCCCTCCTGCCTGGTGCCTGATGTCGTTCTCCCCGGTTAGGTGAGTGCAGCCTGGTCCAAAAACACCTAAAAAAAGAGCCCACCAAGGAGCTCCTTTTCATCATGCCAGCCGATCCTTCACAGTCAGCTGCATGACTAGAAGGCCTACCTTACGATGCCACAGGTGTAGCCGAGAGGAGCCGAACAAGTACGGCATGTTCCATCTCGAACCACGTCCCTGATCTAGGCTCTGAACGATTATCACAGGGGATAAATCGGTAACGAGCCGGGCATACATAACTACAGTCACTTCGGATGCAAAGCTCACTGTCGTTATTGAAACCTTTCGGCTGCAGCCACAAGATTTCAATAGTGATCTAACAGGTTAGATTGTAATGATTAAGCGCGGTCTACCAGTTCCAGATAGACCATAGGAGCTGCGTCACCACGACGAGGTCCCAGCTTCAGGATACGAGTGTATCCGCCGGCACGCTCGGAGTAACGAGGTGCAATCTCAGCAAACAGCTTTTGAATTGCATCCTGCTCACCATCAACCGTTTCACGACGAACAAATGCAGCTACCTGACGACGTGCATGCAGGTCATTGCGCTTTGCCTTGGTGATCAGCTTTTCAGCGATGGAACGCACTTCCTTGGCTTTCGCCTCGGTTGTTTGAATACGCTCGTACAAGAACAGATCAGTTACCAGGTCACGAAACAACGCTTTACGCGCGCTGGAATCGCGGCCCAACTTTTGGTATGCCATGTGTTTTCCCTCCTTTGCTAAAGCAATCGCGAGACTATTCTTCCGAACGGAGTCCCAAACCTAGCTCTTCAAGCTTCTCTTGAACTTCCTCCAAGGATTTGCGGCCCAGGTTACGGACCTTCATCATATCCTCTTCAGTTTTCGTCGTCAGCTCTTGTACCGTATTGATGCCGGCACGTTTGAGGCAGTTATAGGAACGTACGGAGAGATCCAGCTCTTCGATCGTCATTTCAAGCACTTTTTCTTTCTTGTCTTCTTCTTTTTCGACCATGATCTCGGCATCCTTCGCTTCGTCGGTCAGACCGACGAACAGGAAGAGGTGCTCGGTCAGGATTTTGGCGCCAAGGCTGACGGCTTCCTCCGGGCGAATGCTGCCATCCGTCCAGATTTCCATAGTCAGCTTGTCATAGTTGGTCACTTGACCTACGCGGGTGTTTTCAACGCTGTAGTTGACACGGCTGATCGGCGTATAGATCGAATCGACGGGAATGACGCCGATAGGCTGGTCATCGTGCTTGTTCCGATCCGCCTGGACATAGCCACGACCGCGATTGGCGAAAACACGCATATGAAGTCTTGCACCCGGGCCAAGCGTCGCAATATGCAGATCCGGATTAAGAATCTCCACATCGCTGTCTGCACGGATGTCTCCGGCAGTCACGACACCTTCGCCTTCCGCATCAATTTCGAACACTTTCTCTTCGTCGGAATGAATCTTCAGCGACAAAGCCTTCAGGTTCAAAATGATTTCAGTCACGTCTTCCATGACACCCGGAACCGTAGAGAACTCATGCAGAACGCCGTCAATCTGAATAGATGTGACAGCTGCACCAGGCAGCGAGGACAGCAAAATGCGGCGGAGAGAATTCCCCAGCGTTGTGCCGTAGCCACGCTCCAGCGGTTCAACTATGAATTTTCCATAGGTTCCTTCCTCATTGACATCAACGGTCTCAATTTTCGGCTTTTCGATTTCAATCACGCAAGTACCCCTCCTTCAAACGTCGCTCCTATATGAAACTGTCATCTTATCCAGTAATCCATGTAGTATGCCTAAACAACCATTCTTAGCAGATTGCACCGGATTTATACCACATTAACAGGATGACTTCATTATACGCGACGACGTTTTGGCGGACGGCATCCGTTATGCGGAATTGGTGTTACGTCCTTGATCAGGTTAACTTCAAGACCTGCAGCCTGGAGGGAACGGATAGCTGCCTCACGGCCAGCGCCCGGACCTTTAACCATAACCTCTACAGCCTTCATGCCATGTTCCATTGCTGCTTTAGCCGCTGTTTCAGCAGCCATCTGTGCAGCAAACGGAGTGGACTTACGGGAACCTTTGAAACCCATGCCGCCGGAGCTCGCCCAAGAAATAGCATTTCCGTGGGGATCCGTAATGGTAACAATCGTATTGTTGAACGTGGAACGGATGTGAGCCACGCCAGATTCAATATTTTTGCGGTCACGACGTTTAGTACGTACGACTTTTTTTGGTTTAGCCATTGTCTGTTATCCCCCTTTCTTATTTCTTTTTGTTCGCTACCGTACGACGAGGACCTTTACGTGTACGAGCATTGGTTTTAGTACGTTGACCACGGACAGGCAGACCACGACGGTGACGAATACCGCGGTAGCAGCCAATCTCCGAGAGACGTTTAATATTCAAAGAAATTTCACGACGCAGGTCACCTTCAACCTTCACATTACCGTCGATCGTTTCGCGCAATTTGTTTACTTCGTCTTCTGTCAGATCACGGACACGAGTGTCCGGATTGATGCCTGCTTCATTGATAATTTTCTGGGAAGTCGTTTTGCCGACTCCGAAAATGTAAGTCAAGGCGATCTCAACGCGTTTGTCACGTGGCAAATCCACACCAGCTATACGAGCCATTACGCTACACCCCCTTCTTTAACCTTGTTTTTGTTTGTGTTTCGGATTTTCACAGATAACCATTACATTCCCTTTGCGGCGAATGACTTTGCATTTCTCGCAAATAGGCTTCACAGAAGGTCTTACCTTCATGTCAATTACCTCCTCCAAGTTTTACATCAGTAAAACCGCTTCGCAGCTTTTGTTGTTTCCAGACGGAAACGACATCTATTTACGGTAAGTGATACGACCTTTAGTTAAATCGTATGGTGAAAGTTGGACAACCACTTTGTCACCTGTAAGGATACGGATAAAGTGCATCCGCAGCTTCCCGGAGACGTGAGCTAAAATCTGATGACCATTTTCCAGCTCGACCTTGAATGTTGCATTCGGCAACGGCTCGATGACCGTGCCTTCGACTTCAATGACATCTTCTTTGGCCACAATCATTCTCCTTTCTGATCAGCATTCGGATTCTCGGATAAAAATCGGCTGACGGCGAACCGCAGCTTTCCATTTGTTACCCGACCGCTTTCTTGCAAACTGTTTACAACTTCGCTGCTAATAAAGGATTGAGGCATCAGATGAAGAATGTTCTTTTTCTTCGCCTGATCGAATTTAATGCTGTGCCCATCCGCTATCTTAACATACTTGCTGTCCTCAATAGAAACGATAACGGCATGCTGATCGGCACCTTTGCCTCTCAAGATCCTAACGACCTGACCCAAGCTCAATGTGACTGGTTTATTCAACGTATCACCTACTCCGGCAGCTTCGTCAAGATTTCCATACCTTCTGCGGTGACTGCAACTGTATGCTCGAAATGAGCGCACAATGAGCCGTCAACCGTAACAACCGTCCAATTGTCTTCCAGCGTCTTTACATTCCGTTTACCGGCATTGACCATCGGTTCAATCGCGAGCACCATGCCCGGCTTAAGCCTCGGTCCCCGGTCCGGAATGCCGTAGTTCGGGATCTGCGGATCTTCATGCAGTTCTGCCCCTACGCCATGGCCAACATACTCCCGGACGACGGAAAAGCCCGCCTCCTCGATGTGACGCTGGATGGCATGAGAGATTGTAAACAAGCGGACATCAGGTTTAATTAGTGCCAGTCCCGCATATAATGCGACTTCTGTAACCTCTAGCAGGCGCTGAGCCTCATCAGAGATTCTGCCCACCGGGTACGTCCATGCCGAGTCACCGTGGTAACCCTCATACTGTGCACCGATATCAAACGTGACGATATCGCCCTCGATCAATTTGCGTGTACCGGGAAATCCGTGCACCAGTTCTTCGTTCACTGATGCGCAAATGCTGGAAGGAAATCCGTTGTAGCCTTTGAAGGACGCCAAAGCGCCTTGGCTGCGAATAAACACGTCGGCTATGTGGTCCAGTTCCCCCGTGGTTATCCCCGGTTGAACGTGAGAAGCCAGCAGCTTGTGACACTCAGCCACAATCCGGCCCGCCTCTCTCATCAAGCCCAGTTCCGTTTCGGATTTACAAATGATCATTCACGTGAGCCCCGCAGTATAGACGCAATCTCTTCCGAAACCACGTCGATTTCCTGTTCACCATCCATTTGACGCAGAAGGCCTTTATTTTCATAAAACGTGAGGAGTGGTGCTGTTTTGTTGATATATTCGTCCAAGCGAATGCCCACACTCTCTTCATTATCATCAGAGCGCTGGTACAGCTCGCCGCCGCATTTATCACAAATACCTTCCTGTTTAGGCGGGTTGAAGATGACATGATAGGTAGCGCCGCAGGATTTACAAATACGGCGTCCTGTCAGACGAGCAAGCAGCTTGTCGCGGTCAACCTTCAGGTTAATGACATGATCTAGACCGGTGTTCATGCGGTTCAGAATGTCATCCAGCGCTTCCGCTTGCGAAAGGGTTCTTGGAAAGCCATCCAATAAGAAACCTTTTTCGCAATCGGACTGCTGCAGACGCTCTTCCACAATCCCGATCGTCACATCATCAGGCACTAGCAGACCTTGATCAATATATTCCTTGGCTTTCACACCAATAGGTGTTCCTTGCTTGATCGCCAGGCGAAATGCATCACCTGTAGAGATATGAGGAATACCGAATGTATTGACGATCGCTTCTGCTTGTGTACCTTTGCCTGCCCCAGGAGGTCCCATGAATAAGATGTTCACCCTAGTCCCTCCTCTAGCCTGTAGTTAGAACAGCATAATAGGTGCCGGAAGGGGACAAGCCACTACCCGGAACCTATTACTTATTTATTGATAAATCCTTTATAGTGACGCTTGATCAGCTGGCTCTCAATCTGCTTCATCGTATCGAGCGCAACGCCCACCACGATCAGCAAGGATGTACCACCGATTTGGACGGTACGAGGCAAGTCGGCCAAAGCGCCAAAGAAGACAGGAAGTACAGAAATTACGGCCAGGAACAGCGCTCCTGTCATCGTCAACCGTGTCATAACACGGGTCAAGTACTTCTCGGTAGCTTTACCAGGACGGATGCCCGGAATGTAGCCGCCGTTTTTCTTCATATTATCAGCCATCTGGTTCGGATTCATCTGCACGAAGGTGTAGAAGAACGTGAAACCGATGATCATCAATACATAAAGGACCATGCCCAGCGGCGCGTCATAAGCCAGATAAGCGGTAATCCACTTCGCCCAGTCCGTTGTGGACCAGAAGCTGGCCAGAATGACGGGGAATTGAAGCAGCGACATCGCGAAGATGACCGGAATGACGCCAGCGCCATTGACCTTCAGCGGGATGTGCGTGTTCTGTCCGCCAAACATTTTGTTGCCTACAACACGCTTCGCGTATTGTACTGGAATCTTGCGGATCCCCTGCTGGATAAACACAACGCCCGTTACAATCAAAATCAGGATCAGTACGATCACAATTGCCTTCAGACTGTTCAGGAAAATCTGATTGTCTTGAATGAAATTGGATTCGATTGTAGAGCGGATATGCATTGGAATACCAGCTGCGATACCTGCGAAGATAATAATCGAAATACCGTTGCCGATACCCTTTTCTGTAATCTGCTCACCGAGCCACATCAAGAAGGATGTACCTGCGGTCAACACGATCGCAATGACCAGATAATCGACAAAGCCTGCATTAGGAATCATCTCGGTGCCGTATAGACGGTTAAAGCCGATCGACATCCCGAATGCTTGGATCAGACCCAGTATTACCGTACCATAACGAGTAATCTGAGCCAACTGCTTTTTACCGTGTTCCCCTTGTTTGGCCCATTCCGCAAACTTCGGAATGACGTCCATCGACAGAAGCTGTACGATAATGGACGATGTAATATATGGAAAGATCGAGAGAGCGAAGATCGAAAACTGCGATAACGCGCCCCCCGAAAACGTGTTAAGGAGACCAAACAGCTCATTGCCCGCCTCGTTGCTTTGCGTAAAGACATCCTTGTTCACACCGGGAACCGGTACGAAGGAGCCGATACGAAACACAATGAGGACTAACAGGGTAAATATGATCCGATTGCGAAGATCCTCGACACGCCATATATTTTGCAGGGTCTTAAACATTAGATCACCTCGGTTTTACCGCCGGCAGCCTCGATCTTTTCTACCGCAGTTTGAGAGAACTTATTCGCTTTTACAGTCAGCTTTACGGACACTTCGCCGTTACCAAGAATTTTGATGCCGCTCTTCGTATTTTTTACGATGCCGCTCTCAACCAAAACTTCTGGAGTCACTTCAGTACCCTCTGCAAAGCTGTTCAGTTCTTCGATGTTCACAACCGCGTATTCTTTCCGGGTCGGGTTCACGAAACCACGTTTCGGAAGACGACGATACAGCGGATTTTGACCGCCCTCGAAGCCTGGACGCACGCCACCGCCGGAGCGGGAGTTTTGTCCTTTGTGACCTCGACCTGATGTTTTACCCGTACCACTGCTTGTTCCGCGTCCAACGCGCTTACGCTCTTTGCGGGATCCTGCAGCTGGGCTCAGCTCATGTAACTTCATCTGTCGTTGCACCTCCTTAATGTATCCGGGTTGAGTACCCGGGATTAACCTTCGATTTCTTTAACAGAAACCAGGTGATTAACCTTCTTGACCATACCGCGAATAGCTGGATTGTCGTTATGAACCACGGAGTGGTTGATTTTACGCAAGCCCAGTGTTTTCACAGTCACACGCTGATCTTCCGGACGGCCGATCACGCTGCGCACGAGGGTGATTTCAAGTTTACTCATGAGATTCCCTCCTTAACCCATTAGCTCTTCGACAGATTTGCCGCGAAGCTTCGCAACTTCTTCAATACGCTTCAGGCGGGACAAGCCTTCCAAAGCTGCATTGACCATGTTCATGGAGTTCGAAGAACCTAATGATTTTGTCAAAATGTCGCCTACGCCAGCCAGTTCCAATACAGCACGAACCGGTCCGCCAGCGATTACTCCAGTACCTTCAGATGCAGGCTTCATGAATACGCGGCCAGCACCGAAGTGACCTGTTACTTGGTGAGGAATTGTGGTTCCCACGAGTGGAATGTGGATCAGGTTTTTCTTCGCATCTTCAATAGCTTTGCGAATGGCATCTGGAACCTCGCCAGCTTTACCGATACCTGCTCCAACCCAACCCTTGCCATCACCGACAACAACGAGAGCGCTAAAGCTGAAACGGCGACCGCCTTTTACAACCTTAGCAACGCGGTTAATATTTACAACTCTTTCAGTCAGTTCTAAAGTGTTAGGATCTACACGCAAGTCGTTTACCTCCTTTTGAAAATTTTCTTAAAATTCAAGGCCTGCTTCGCGAGCTGCTTCAGCCAGCGCTTGAATACGTCCGTGATACAGATATCCGCCGCGGTCGAACACGACTGCTTTGTAGCCTTTATCTGCTGCACGCTTTGCAACCAGCTCACCGACTTTACGCGCGGATTCCACGCTGCCGCCGTTGGAGATGTCGCTGCTCAATTCTTTATCCAATGTAGAAGCCGAAGCCAGTGTTACGCCAGCTACGTCATCGATCAGTTGAGCATAGATATGTTTTGAAGAACGGAACACGTTCAAACGTGGACGCTCTGCAGTTCCTTGAATTTTCTTCCGAACACGCAGATGTCTTTTCAAACGAGCCTTGTTCTTATCCTGTTTGGTGATCATGCTTCCCTTTCACTCCTTTCAGTTATGCCTTTACAGCTTCACTTTAAGACGCAAGGGGTAAGTAAAAGCTAACACTAGACCAAGCCAGCGGGCTGACCCGCAGGTGATCAGTCTTACTTCTTCTTACCAGCCTTACCTTCTTTACGGATGATGCGCTCACCTTCGTACTTGATACCTTTGCCTTTATACGGCTCAGGTTCACGAACGGAACGGATCTTAGCAGCGTAAGCACCTACGCGCTCTTTATCGATACCACGAACCGTAATCTTGGTGTTGGATGGAACCTCAAACTCGATTCCTGGCTCCGGTGTAATTTCAACCGGATGGGAGTAACCCACGTTCAGAACGATTTTGTCACCGGACTTTGTTGCACGGTAACCGACACCCACGAGCTCAAGGTTCTTAGAGAAGCCTTCAGTAACACCGCTGACCATATTTGAGACAACGCTGCGGGTTGTGCCGTGTAAAGAACGATGAGTCTTTTGATCGGAAGGACGAACGACGTTGATCTCGTTGTTCTCTACCGAAACCTGCATATCTTTATGCAATGCACGAGTCAGGGTACCTTTAGGTCCTTTAACTGTGATTACAGAGTTATCGAGTGTGACTTCCACACCGCCTGGGATTGCAATTGGTTTACGACCAATACGGGACATTCATTGCACCTCCTATCTTGTGACGTTAATTACCAAACGTAGCAGAGAACTTCTCCGCCGGCTTTGCTTTGACGAGCTTCTTTGTCGGTCATTACTCCCTTGGAAGTAGAGATGATCGCGATACCGAGACCGCCGAGTACACGAGGAACTTCGTTGCTCTTCGTATAAACACGCAGACCAGGCTTACTGATTCTCTTCAGACCTGTAATAACACGTTCGTTATTGGAACCGTATTTCAGGAATACGCGGATGATCCCTTGTTTGTTATCTTCCACGAATTCTGCATCACGGATGAAACCTTCACGCTTCAGAATGTCAGCGATTTGCTTCTTAATGGTCGATGCAGGCATTTCTACTGTCTCGTGACGCACAGTGTTGGCGTTACGGATACGAGTAAGCATATCTGCAATTGGATCGGACATAGTCATGTAGGGTGTACCTCCTTCCCGGTTATAAACTTCTTACCAGCTTGCTTTTTTCACGCCAGGAATCTGGCCTTTATAAGCTAATTCACGGAAACAAATTCTGCAAATTTTAAACTTCTGCAGTACCGAATGTGGACGACCGCAACGCTCACAGCGGGTATAAGCCCGCACTTTGAACTTTGGTGTGCGTTGTTGTTTAACTTTCATCGAAGTTTTTGCCACTTAGCCTGACACCTCCTAAATAGTTTCGGAGAAAGAACGACGGTGTTACTTCGCGAAAGGCATGCCCAGTTGAGCCAGCAGTTCACGGGACTCTTCGTCCGACTTAGCCGTCGTAACGATAACGATATCCATACCACGAACCTTATCTACTTGATCATACTCAACCTCTGGGAAGATGAGCTGCTCTTTCAAGCCAAGCGTGTAGTTGCCACGGCCATCAAAAGCTTTAGTGGATACGCCGCGGAAGTCACGTACGCGTGGAAGCGTAACGTTGAACAGCTTGTCGAGGAAGTAGTACATGCGCTCGCCGCGCAGAGTAACCTTCACACCGATTGGCATGTTCTCACGCAGTTTGAATCCGGCGATGGATTTCTTAGCGCGAGTGATAACCGGCTTCTGGCCAGCGATCAGCTGCATGTCGTTCACCGCGGAATCCAGCACCTTCGAGTTAGCAACAGCGTCACCTACACCCATGTTGATGACTACCTTCTCGATTTTCGGAACCTGCATAACTGTTTTGTAGCTGAACTTCTGCATCAGAGCAGGAGTTACTTCATTCAGAAAACGTTCTTTCATTCTTGCTGCCATGATTCAAGGACCTCCTTTCTTAACGTCTTATTTATCGATTGCTTCTCCGGATTTCTTAGCGACGCGAACCTTTTTGCCGTTGTCCAGCACTTTGTAACCGATACGGGTTACGCCTCCGCTCTTCGGATCAATATGCATTACGTTCGAAACGTGGATTGGAGCTTCCTTCTCGATGATACCACCTTGCGGGTTTTGCTGGCTTGGCTTCTGATGCTTCTTGATCATGTTTACGCCTTCCACCAAAACGCGGTTCTCACGAGGGTAAGCTGCGATGACGCGGCCTTTTTTGCCTTTGTCCTTACCGCTGATCACAATCACGTTATCGTCTTTCTTCACGTGAAGCTTATTGTTATGGGATTCCAGAACTTTTTTCACTCTAGGCATTCGTTACACCTCCTGGGGCCTGTGATTCACAAGCATTACTTAACTGATCCGTCCAATTAGATAACTTCCGGAGCCAAGGAAACGATCTTCATGTAGTCTCTTTCGCGAAGTTCGCGAGCGACTGGTCCGAAAATACGAGTTCCGCGCGGGCTTCTGTCCTCTTTCACAACGACCGCTGCATTCTCATCAAAAGAGATGTAAGATCCGTCCTTCCGGCGTACAGAACGCTTAGTGCGTACGACAACCGCTTTGACTACATCACCTTTTTTGACAACGCCGCCTGGTGTTGCTTGTTTGACGGAGCACACGATCAAATCACCGATTTGAGCTGTACGGCGACCAGTACCACCCAATACGCGGATACACATCAGTTCCTTCGCACCAGAGTTGTCGGCAACAGCCAAACGTGTAAATGGTTGAATCATTGATATTTCCTCCTTTCAACAAAAGCTGCTTGCTATATTTAGATGATGACCGCTTTCTCTACAACTTCAACCAGTCTCCAGCGCTTGTCTTTGGAGAGAGGGCGAGTTTCCATGATCTTAACGGTATCTCCGATTTGAGCTGTGTTGTTCTCATCATGCGCTTTAAATTTTTTGGTGTATTTAATGCGCTTGTGATACAGGTCATGCTTTTTATAAGTTTCAACAGCTACCACGATGGTTTTATCCATTTTGTCGCTGACTACTTTACCGATTTGCACCTTACGAGCATTGCGTTCTTCGCTCATTGTTGGCCTCCTTTCTGAATACAGACAACAGGGTCTGTTTCATTAACTAATCCCAAGTTCTCTTTCACGGATCACGGTTTTAGCACGAGCTATTTCTTTGCGTACGTCACGAATCCGGGTCGGATTGTCAAGCTGACCAGTAGCCAATTGAAAACGGAGGTTAAAGAGTTCCTCTTTAAATCCGGCGATTTTTTGCTCGATTTCTGCAGTGGTCAAGTTACGCAGTTCATTAGCTTTCATTTGCTTCACCACCCACTTCTTCACGTTTCACAAACTTTGTTTTTACAGGCAGCTTGTGAGCGGCAAGACGCATCGCTTCGCGGGCGATTTCCTCAGAGACGCCTCCAAGTTCAAACATGATCTTGCCTGGCTTCACAACGGCAACCCATTTCTCAACGTTACCTTTACCGCTACCCATCCGCACTTCGAGAGGCTTTTGAGTAATCGGCTTGTCAGGGAAAATCTTGATCCATACTTTACCGCCACGGCGGATATAACGAGTCATCGCAATACGCGCAGCTTCGATCTGACGGTTCGTGATCCAGCCCGGCTCCATAGCCTGCAGACCGAATTCACCGAAGTTCAGTTCAGTACCGCCTTTAGCTTGGCCTCTCATATGGCCGCGCTGTTGCTTGCGGTGTTTTACACGTTTTGGTACCAACATGATTAGTTGCCTCCTTCCTGAGCAGCTTGTTTCTTAGCCGTAGGAAGAACCTCTCCACGATAGATCCATACTTTCACGCCGATACGGCCGTAAGTCGTATGCGCTTCTGCTGTACCGTAGTCAATGTCTGCACGAAGCGTATGAAGTGGAACAGTTCCTTCACTGTAGCCTTCCGTACGAGCGATCTCGGCGCCGCCAAGACGTCCGCTGACCGATGTTTTGATCCCTTTAGCTCCGGCACGCATAGTTCTTTGGATTGCTTGCTTCAAAGCACGACGGAACGATACACGACGCTCCAGCTGTTGTGCAATGCTCTCCGCAACAAGAATTGCGTCGATCTCAGGGTTTTTGATTTCGGAAATGTTGATGTGGACTTTTTTGCCGCCAGCGATTTTGGTCACTTGACCGCGCAGTACTTCAACTTCCGAACCACCTTTACCGATAACCATACCTGGTTTCGCAGTATGGATGGTTACGTTCACGCGATTCGCTGCTCTCTCGATCTCGATACGGGATACAGCGGAATCTTTCAGCTTGTTCTTCAGGTATTCACGGATTTTCACGTCTTCC
Organism: Paenibacillus algicola; assembly: GCF_005577435.1. Classification (NCBI taxonomy): domain Bacteria; kingdom Bacillati; phylum Bacillota; class Bacilli; order Caryophanales; family Paenibacillaceae; genus Paenibacillus; species Paenibacillus algicola. The sequence goes on from NZ_CP040396.1 coordinate 3,934,915, forward strand.
AGCAAAAGATCACCGAAATCTTTGCCTGCATACCATTTAGATTCCCAGTCACGGATAATTCCGATACGGAGTCCTACTGGATTTACCTTTTGACCCACACGTTTTCCCTCCTTATTTTTCAGCTACCACCAAAGTAATATGGCTGGTGCGTTTGTTAATCCGGCTTGCACGTCCCATCGCGCGAGGGCGGAAACGTTTCATTGTCGGACCTTGGTTGACGTAAGCTTGAGTTACGACCAGCTTGCTAACGTCCAAAGAATAGTTATGCTCAGCGTTTGCGATCGCCGAGTTCAGCAGCTTCTCTACAACCGGTGAAGCAGCTTTCGGAGTGTGACGAAGAATTGCAATTGCTTCGCCGACCTGCTTGCCGCGGATCAAGTCAACTACCAGTTGAGCTTTACGAGGAGCGATCCGAATCGATTTTACATGTGCTTTTGCTTCCATGGGTTTAACCTCCTCTCAAACAAAGAGCTATCAAAATTATCTTCTGGTTTTCTTATCGTCTTCATGACCTTTGTAGGTACGGGTTGGCGCGAACTCGCCCAACTTGTGTCCTACCATGTCTTCCGTTACGTATACTGGCACGTGCTTACGGCCATCGTATACTCCGAATGTGTGACCGATAAATTGCGGGAAAATCGTGGAGCGGCGGGACCAGGTTTTAATTACAACCTTTTTCTCCGTGCTGTTCAGCTCCTCCACTTTTTTGAGCAGATATCCGTCAATGAAAGGTCCTTTTTTCAAACTACGGCTCATATGGTAATCCTCCCTTCACCAAATTGTCTCGTCACTCGCACGTGACACGAAGTTATGCACAATGTGTATTACTTCGTGCGGCGGCGAACGATATATTTGTCAGAAGCTTTTCCTTTTTTACGAGTCTTCGCACCCAGGGTTGGTTTACCCCATGGAGACATTGGAGACTTACGTCCGATTGGAGCGCGGCCTTCACCACCACCGTGAGGGTGATCGTTAGGGTTCATTACAACACCGCGAACTTCTGGACGTTGACCCAGCCAGCGGCTACGGCCTGCTTTACCGATCTTGATCAGCTCATGATCGCCGTTACCAACGGAGCCGATTGTCGCGCGGCAGGTTTTCAGGATGTGACGCACTTCACCGGAAGTCAGACGAATCGTAACATACTTTTCTTCCTTACCGAGAAGCTGTGCTTCAGTACCGGCTGCACGAACCAGCTGTCCGCCTTTACCTGGTTGAAGCTCGATATTGTGGATAACGGTACCGACCGGAATGTTCTCCAGTGGAAGTGCGTTACCGATCTTGATGTCAGCACCAGCGCCGGAAACGACCTGGTCTCCAACCTTCAAGCCTTTAGGAGCGATGATATAACGCTTCTCACCGTCTGCATAATGGATCAGAGCGATGTTGGAAGTACGGTTTGGATCGTATTCGATAGTAGCAACGCGACCTGGAATGCCGTCCTTCGTACGCTTAAAGTCGATGATACGGTATTTACGCTTGTGTCCGCCGCCATGGTGACGAACTGTAATTTTACCTTGGTTGTTGCGGCCTGCTGTTTTGCTCAGAGGCGCCAGCAACGATTTCTCCGGCTGGTTTGTTGTGATTTCTTCAAACGTCGACACGGACATGTTGCGTCGAGCCGGGGATGTCGGTTTATACTTTTTAATAGGCACTGTGTTTCCCTCCTAACTTTACAGATTCTTATTCAACTGCTTCAAAAAACTCAAGCGGCTTGCTGTCAGCAGTAAGAGTTACGATAGCTTTCTTCCATTCCGATGTGTAACCGGAGTGACGGCCATAACGCTTCGGCTTCGCAGGAACACGCATGGTGTTAACGTTCGAAACTTTTACGTTGAAAATGGATTCAACAGCTTTCTTGATCTCCGTCTTGTTCGCACGAATGTCTACTTCAAAAGCATATTTCAGCTCAGCCATGTAGTCAGCCGTACGTTCCGTGATCACTGGGCGCTTAATGATATCGCGAGGATCCTTCATTACGCGAGCACCTCCTCTACCTTCTGGACTGCTTCTTTCGTAATGATCAGTTGATCGTACGTCAGTACGTCAAGAACATTAATGCCATCAGCCGCTACAAACTTCACACCTGGGATGTTACGAGCGGACAAGGCTACATTGTCATCATAGCTAGGAGCCACGATCAGAGCTTTGCTTCCCACTTTCAGGTTGCTGAGAATGTTAGCAAACTCTTTGGTCTTTGGAGCGTTCATTGTCAGCTGATCCAGCACGATGATGCTGTTATCCTGTACTTTCGAGGAAAGCGCGGATTTGATCGCTAGACGGCGAACCTTCTTCGGCAATTTAAAGGAATAGCTGCGTGGAGTCGGTCCAAATACGACGCCGCCGCCTTTCCATTGCGGTGAACGGATCGAACCTTGACGGGCACGACCAGTACCTTTCTGTTTCCACGGCTTGCGTCCGCCGCCGCGTACTTCAGAACGTCCTTTAACTTTGTGTGTACCACGGCGCAGGGAAGCACGCTGCAGCAATACTGCGCTGTGCAGAACATGAGCGTTAGGCTCGATTCCGAAGACGGAATCATTCAGTTCCACTTCACCCACTTGGCTGCCGTCGATACTAAAAAGTGCTACTTTAGGCATTGTTTGTTCCTCCTTTCTTCAGGCGAGATTACTTCTTCACCGTTTCTTTAATTTGTACATAGCCTTTCTTAGGTCCTGGAATGGAACCTTTCACGAGCAGTACGTTGCGCTCTGTATCTACACGAACGACTTCAAGCTTCTGGATTGTTACAGTGTTATGGCCCATGTGACCTGGCAGGCGCTTGCCTTTAGGAACACGGTTCGCTTGAATGGAACCCATGGAGCCTGGACGGCGGTGATAACGGGAACCGTGGGACATAGGTCCGCGGCTTTGGCCCCAGCGCTTGATAACACCTTGGAATCCTTTACCTTTAGAAATGCCGGTTACGTCAACAAACTCGCCTTCAGCGAAGACATCAGCCTTCAGCTCTTGGCCAACCTCGACAGACGCGAGGTCAACACCGCGAATTTCGCGAACGTAGCGCTTAGGTGCAGTGTTAGCTTTTTTCGCATGTCCTGCCTCTGGCTTGTTGGCGTTCTTTTCTTTCTTGTCAGAGAATCCGACCTGAATCGCTTCGTAGCCGTCGTTCTCGAGATCTTTCTTTTGCAAAACAACACAAGGACCTGCTTCGATAACAGTAACAGGAATTACATTACCTTCAGCGGTAAATACTTGAGTCATTCCGAGCTTTCTCCCTAAGATACCTTTCATGTTGACACCTCTTTTCTCTTCTCAATAAATTTCGTATATTACAGCTTGATTTCGATATCTACACCGGACGGCAGGTCCAAGCGCATCAAGGCATCCACAGTTTGTGGAGTCGGGTTCACGATGTCGATCAGACGCTTATGTGTGCGCATCTCGAACTGTTCCCGAGAATCCTTGTACTTGTGTACCGCACGGAGAATGGTAATTACTTGTTTCTCAGTTGGCAATGGGATCGGACCAGATACGCCGGCACCCGAACGCTTTGCTGTTTCAACAATTTTCTCAGCGGATTGATCAAGAATTCTGTGGTCGTAAGCTTTCAAACGAATACGGATTTTTTGCTTTGCCATTTTATTTTCCCTCCTTCTATCGCCCAATTTGGTATCGGACATACTCCGTGAAAATTTTCTAACCACCTGCTCCATGGCAAAGGGGCCGGGTGTGTCAGTAACCTCTCACATCATCGCAACGTCGCAGAACAACATTCATTATTATATAGAATAGCTAGGCTCAATGCAAGCTTTTCTTTATAATTTATCTTTACCGTTTTATCTGGCAGGAATACCCTTCCAAACAAAGCTAAAGATCTCAGCAGATCTTCATTAAAAAAGAGTCTGGCTGCTAAGCCAGACTCTTCTACGGGACATCACATTGTTGCTCGTTCCAGTACACTGTTGCTTTATAATCAGACGTTAAGTCTTTATATTACTTAATGATTGTAGCTACGGAACCCGCACCTACTGTACGACCGCCTTCACGAATGGAGAACTTAGTTCCTTCTTCAATCGCGATTGGGGAGATCAGGTTAACCGTTACAGTGATGTTATCACCAGGCATAACCATTTCTGCGCCTTCTGGCAGGTTGATAACGCCAGTTACGTCAGTTGTACGGAAGTAGAACTGTGGACGGTAGCCAGTGAAGAAAGGCTTATGACGTCCGCCCTCTTCTTTGCTCAGCACGTACACTTGAGCAGTGAACTCAGTGTGCGGCTTAACGGAAGCTGGCTTTGCCAGTACTTGACCACGCTCGATTTGAGTACGGTCTACACCGCGCAGCAGTGCGCCGATGTTGTCGCCCGCTTGAGCGGAATCCAGCAATTTACGGAACATTTCAACGCCCGTAACAACGGATTTCTTAGTTTCTTCTTGAATACCAACGATTTCGATCTCGTCGCCGACTTTAACAGTACCACGCTCTACACGACCTGTAGCAACGGTACCACGACCAGTGATGGAGAATACGTCCTCGACAGGCATCAGGAAAGGCTTGTCAGTGTCGCGCTCTGGAAGAGGGATGTACTCATCGATCGTTTTGAACATTTCAACGATCTTTTGAGCCCATTCGCCATCCGGATTCGTCAGCGCTTCACGAGCAGAACCACGAGTGATTGGAGTGTCGTCGCCTGGGAAGTCATACTCGCTCAGGAGATCGCGAACTTCCATTTCTACCAGTTCCAGAAGCTCTTCGTCTTCAACCATGTCGCATTTGTTCAGGAATACGACGATGTAAGGAACGCCTACCTGACGGGACAACAGGATGTGCTCACGAGTTTGCGGCATTGGGCCGTCAGCTGCGGATACAACCAGGATTGCTCCGTCCATTTGAGCTGCACCAGTGATCATGTTTTTAACATAGTCAGCGTGACCTGGGCAGTCAACGTGTGCATAGTGACGGTTGTCAGTTTCGTACTCTACGTGTGCAGTAGAGATTGTGATGCCGCGCTCGCGCTCTTCTGGAGCTTTATCGATTTGATCGAATGCTACAGCAGCACCGCCGTAAGTTTTGGACAGTACAGTTGTGATTGCTGCAGTCAGCGTAGTTTTACCATGGTCGACGTGACCGATAGTACCGATGTTAACATGGGGTTTCGTACGTTCGTATTTAGCCTTTGCCATTTGAACAATTCCTCCTTAAGGGGATATATATGTTTGGGCCGGTTGGGAGCTGCGGCAACGATGAAGTTTCCGCCCTCCGCTCCGACAGGTAAAACGTTATTATTCTCCGCCTTTGTTCTTGGACACGATTTCTTCGGAGATGTTCTTCGGAACTTCTTCATAATGAGAGAGTTCCATGGAGAACACACCGCGTCCTTGTGTACCGGAACGCAGGGTTGTGGAGTAACCGAACATTTCGGACAGAGGCACCTTCGCACGGATAATTTGAGCGCCACCGCGAGCATCCATACCTTCGATGCGTCCACGACGGGAGTTCAGCATACCCATTACGTCGCCCATGTATTCCTCAGGGACGGTAACTTCCACTTTCATGATTGGCTCAAGCAGGACAGGCTTACACTTGTCTTTAGCTGCTTTCAATGCCATGGAGCCGGCGATTTTAAACGCCATTTCGTTGGAATCGACATCATGGTAGGAACCGTCAACAATCGTTGCCTTAACGTCAACGAGAGGGAAGCCGGCGAGTACACCGTTCTTCATTTGCTCCTCAATCCCTTGCTGTGCAGGACCAACATATTCTCTAGGTACGGAACCGCCGACAATCTTGCTCTCGAACTGGTTGCCAGTACCTGGCTCCAGAGGTTCGAACTCAACCCAAACGTGACCGTATTGACCACGACCACCGGACTGACGAACGAATTTACCCTCAACGCGACCTGGGGTGCGGAAGGTTTCACGGTAAGCAACCTGTGGTTTACCCACATTGGTCTCTACCTTGAACTCACGACGCATACGGTCGATGATGATATCCAAGTGAAGCTCACCCATACCTGCAAGAATCGTTTGACCGGTTTCTTCATCAGTATGAGCACGGAGAGTTGGATCCTCTTCCGTCAATTTACCAAGAGCGACACCCATCTTGTCCTGGTCCGCTTTGGTCTTTGGCTCCACAGCGATCTCGATTACTGGATCCGGGAAGTTCATGGATTCCAGAATAACCGGATTCTTCTCATCACACAGTGTATCACCTGTGCCTGTATCTTTCAAACCTACAGCTGCTGCGATATCTCCGGAGTATACTTCAGAGATTTCTTGACGGCTGTTCGCGTGCATTTGAAGGATACGTCCGATCCGCTCGCGCTTGCCTTTAGTAGCATTCAATACGTATGAACCGGATTGCAGAATACCGGAGTATACGCGGAAGAATGTCAGTTTACCCACATAAGGGTCCGTCATAATCTTGAACGCCAGAGCCGAGAACGGCTGGTCGTCACCAGACTTACGGATTGCTTCTGTTCCGTCTTCCAGTGTACCTTTAATGTCTGGTACGTCAACTGGAGCCGGCAGATAGTCAATAACTGCATCCAGCATCAGCTGAACACCTTTGTTGCGGTAAGATGAGCCGCAAATCACTGGGAAGATCTTAACCTCTACTACACCTCTACGAAGAGCACCTTTCAGCTCAGCTATGGAGATTTCTTCTCCTTCGAGGTATTTCATGGTCAGCTCTTCATCCAGTTCTGCAACCTTCTCGATCAGCTCATTGCGGAGCTCTTCTACCTGATCCTTGTAGTCCGCTGGAATTTCAGCTTCTTCGATATTTTGGCCGAGGTCATCCTTATACATATAAGCTTTTTCCTCAACGATATCGATGATTCCTACAAAGTCAGACTCAGCGCCGATTGGCAACTGAATAGCTACCGCATTCGCTTGCAGACGGTCTCTCATGTCTTTCACAACATTCAGGTAGTCCGCGCCGATGATGTCCATCTTGTTCACGTATGCGATCCGCGGAACGCCGTAGCGGTCTGCTTGTCTCCATACGGTCTCGGACTGAGGCTCTACGCCCTCTTTCGCACTGAATACACCTACTGCCCCATCCAATACACGAAGGGAACGTTCAACTTCTACTGTGAAGTCAACGTGTCCCGGGGTGTCGATAATATTAACGCGATGACCTTTCCATTGAGCGGTAGTCGCAGCGGAAGTAATCGTGATCCCGCGCTCCTGTTCCTGCTCCATCCAGTCCATTGTAGCCGCACCCTCGTGAACTTCACCGATTTTGTGCGTACGGCCTGTGTAGAACAAGATCCGCTCTGTGGTGGTCGTCTTACCAGCGTCAATATGCGCCATGATCCCGATATTACGTGTATTTTTCAAGGAGAACTCTCTTGCCATGACAATAGTCTCCCTTCAAAATTGAAGTTTTATGAACGGCTTAATCCTACCAACGGTAGTGAGCAAACGCTTTGTTCGCTTCAGCCATTTTGTGCGTGTCTTCGCGTTTCTTAACAGAAGCGCCTGTGTTGTTGGAAGCATCGATAATCTCAGCCGCCAAACGCTCTTCCATTGTCTTCTCGCCGCGGTTGCGGGAGTAGTTTACGAGCCAACGTAATCCCAGGGATGTACGTCTTTCAGGTTTAACTTCGATCGGCACCTGGTAGTTTGCACCGCCGACACGGCGTGCTTTAACTTCCAATACTGGCATGATGTTCTTGATGGCTGCTTCAAACACTTCCATCGGATCATTGCCGGTACGCTGCTGGATCAGGTTGAATGCGTTGTAAAGGATGCTTTGTGCTACACCTCTTTTACCATCCAGCATAATGCGGTTGATCAGACGAGTAACCAGCTTGCTGTTATAAACCGGATCTGGCAGCACGTCTCTTTTAGTAACTGGACCTTTGCGTGGCATGGATATCCCCCTTTCTTTATGTTAAGCTAGCTTGTTGATGGTTGTATGAATTAGCTCTTCGCTTTAGGACGCTTCGCGCCGTACTTGGAACGAGCCTGCATCCGGTTGTTCACACCAGCGGTATCAAGTGCGCCGCGAACGATGTGGTAACGTACACCCGGAAGGTCTTTTACTTTACCGCCACGAACCAGTACTACACTGTGCTCCTGCAGGTTATGACCGATACCCGGAATGTAAGCTGTAACCTCGATACGGTTAGTCAAGCGTACACGCGCGTATTTACGAAGCGCGGAGTTCGGCTTCTTCGGTGTCATTGTACCTACACGAGTACAAACACCGCGTTTTTGCGGAGCGCTCAAATCGGTTTCCTCACGTTTCAAAGCGTTGAAGCCTTTTTGCAGAGCCGGAGATTTCGATTTGTAAACTTTAGCTTGACGGCCTTTACGGACCAGTTGGTTAATTGTTGGCATGCTGCCACCCCCTTCCTCAATTTATCATTCTGTTACAAACCTGATTTAAGTCCACAGACCCAGGCGGTTCATAAAAGAACAAATGAAAAGTTTTTGCCGACAGAAGTGACCTCCTGCAACAAAAACAGTTTCTTAACCTAAGATTTCAAGACTGCTGACATCGCAGCACCGACTTCGATTCCGCACGCCTCGCCGAGTTGCCTCGTTGTTGGCACATACGTTATATCCACACCATGCTTCTGACACAGGGATACAATCTTCGTTATCAAACGCTTGTCGCAATCTTCGGCTACATATACCTCAGCAGCCTGACCGTTCTCCACGGCCTTCATGGTTTGCTTCGTACCGATCTTCAGTTGAGCGTCCTGCCATTTCTTATCACCAGACACGAACATACCCTCCAAAAGAACAGGAATAGAGCTGATGCTCAAGCACCTTTGCTATATTAGCATCTGCATATAGCGATGTCAAGCATTTATATAATTACAGTTAGAATTTAAGAGGCAGGGCTGCAGCTGCCGGATTTCGTGCCGCTGCAGCCGCCTCTTTGGATTCTATTCAGTGCAGATTACTCCGCGTTTACACTTTCCAGCTCTTGGTTGTCCGAGACTTCGTCCTGGCCTTCAAACTTCACACTGCGGTAACGGTTCATACCTGTTCCTGCAGGGATCAGCTTACCAATGATTACATTCTCTTTCAGACCGAGCAGCTGGTCAACTTTACCCTTGATTGCGGCATCTGTCAGTACGCGGGTTGTCTCCTGGAAGGAGGCCGCGGACAGGAATGAATCTGTCTCCAGAGATGCCTTGGTAATACCGAGCAGCACCGGCTTCGCCACTGCCGGCTCTTTACCCGACAGGATCGCCACCTTGTTTGCAGACTCATATTCGTGCAGATCCACGAAGGAGCCTGGAAGCAGGCTGGTATCTCCCGCGTCAACAATGCGGAATTTACGCAGCATCTGGCGGATCATGACTTCCACGTGCTTATCGTTAATTTCTACGCCCTGGTTCCGGTATACGCGCTGAACTTCCTGAAGGATATAGTTCTGCACGCCTCGGATTCCTTTAATGCGCAGCATTTCTTTAGGGTCAATCGAGCCCTCGGTCAATTCATCCCCGGCTTCGATTTGTTTGCCTTCGCTTACGCGCAGACGAGAACCGTAGGTGACAGAATACACCTTGGTCTCCGCTTCACCCTGGATCTCAATCTCGCGGCGGTCCTTGGTTTCACGGATTTCTTTCACGACACCGTCAATCTCACTGATGGTAGCCTGACCTTTCGGATTCCGGGCCTCAAACAGCTCCTGAATACGCGGAAGACCCTGCGTGATATCATCACCCGCTACGCCCCCGGTATGGAACGTACGCATCGTGAGCTGGGTTCCCGGCTCCCCGATGGATTGGGCTGCGATAATACCGACAGCTTCGCCAATTTCCACAAATTTGCCGGTAGCCAGGTTACGGCCGTAGCATTTTTTGCAGACGCCGTGACGGGCACGACAGCTTAGAATAGACCGGATTTGAAGCTTCTCGACACCAGCTTTTACGATAGCATCTGCCTTATCGGAGTCAATAAGCTCATTACGGTGCACGAGAATTTCTCCGGTTTCCGGATGACGAACCGTTTCAAAGGAGTAACGTCCTTCAATCCGATCATACAGATCCTCGATTACTTCCTTACCGTCCTGAATCCGGCTCACAGTGAAGCCTTTATCCGTGCTGCACTCGTCTTCACGTACAATGACATCCTGGGCCACGTCAACCAGACGACGGGTAAGGTAACCGGAATCCGCTGTACGCAGCGCCGTATCAGCAAGACCTTTACGCGCACCGTGCGTGGACAGGAAGTACTCGAGTACCGTCAGACCTTCACGGAAGTTCGATTTGATCGGCAATTCAATGATTCGTCCGGACGGGTTCGCCATCAGACCGCGCATACCGCCGAGCTGTGTGATCTGGGATTTGTTACCCCGTGCCTTGGAATCTACCATGAGCATGATGGAGTTGAAGCGGTCCATCGACTTCATGAGCACTTCGGTAATATCATCCTTCGCCTTGGACCAGATATCAATAACGCGGTCATAGCGCTCTTCATTCGTAATCAGACCACGGCGGTACTGATTCATAACGACGCTGACCTTACCATCAGATTCCTTCAGAATCTCGTTCTTCTCATCCGGTACAATAACGTCGGATACTGCGACAGTGACGCCTGCACGTGTGGAATACGTAAAGCCGAGCTGTTTGATTTTATCCAAAATCACAGAGGTCTCGGTTGTATGATACGTCTCGAAGCAGCGTGCAATGATTTGACCCAGGTATTCTTTGCCGACCGCCCCGCTGATTGGCAGGCTCTGAATAACCTCCTGGATGTCAGCGCCTTTTTCATATACAAAGAACTTCTCCGGAGTGCCCTGGAACAGGTTCTCACGAGTCGGTTCGTTGATATAAGGGAAGGTTGCCGGGTAAATTTCGTTAAAAATAATCTTCCCGACCGTTGTCACGAGCATAGCCTGCTGCTGCTTGTCGGTAAAGCTGGTTTTGCCCAATGCCTTCACCGGAATGGCTACGCGTGCATGCAGTCCTGCAGCACCACGCTGATAAGCGGACACTGCTTCGTTGACACTACCCAGAATCATGCCGGTGCCTTTTTCCTCTTTGTTGTCCATCGTGAGGTAGAAGGAGCCGAGAACCATATCCTGGGACGGAGTCACGACTGGCTTGCCGTCTTTCGGGTTCAAAATGTTACCGGAGGCCAGCATCAGCAAACGTGCCTCTGCTTGAGCTTCCGCCGAAAGCGGTACGTGCACCGCCATCTGGTCACCGTCAAAGTCGGCGTTGTAGGCCGTACATACGAGCGGATGCAGACGGATTGCATGACCTTCTACCAGAATCGGCTCGAACGCCTGGATTCCGAGTCTATGCAGAGTTGGGGCACGGTTCAGCAGAACCGGATGCTCCTTAATAACTTCTTCAAGAACGTCCCATACCTCAGGGCTTACGCGTTCTACCTTGCGTTTAGCACTCTTGATATTGTGGGCAAGACCCTTGTTCACGAGCTCTTTCATCACAAAAGGCTTGAACAGCTCCAGTGCCATCTTCTTCGGCAGGCCGCACTGATACATTTTGAGGTAAGGACCGACTACGATAACCGAACGGCCGGAGTAGTCTACCCGCTTACCCAGCAGGTTCTGACGGAAACGGCCCTGCTTACCCTTCAGCATATGGCTGAGAGATTTCAAAGGACGGTTGCCGGGACCAGTTACCGGACGGCCACGGCGTCCGTTGTCAATAAGGGCGTCTACCGCTTCCTGCAGCATCCGCTTCTCATTCTGAACGATAATATCCGGCGCACCCAGGTCCAAAAGACGCTTCAGACGGTTGTTCCGGTTAATGACGCGGCGATACAAATCATTCAGGTCCGATGTCGCAAAACGTCCACCGTCCAGCTGAACCATCGGGCGCAGCTCCGGCGGAATGACCGGAAGCACATCCATAACCATCCACTCCGGATTGTTACCGGAGTTACGGAAGGCCTCAATAACCTCCAGCCGCTTGATCGCACGGTTGCGGCGCTGCCCTTGAGCGGTACGCAGCTCTTCTTTCAAGAACTCCAGCTCTTTATCGATGTCCAAGTCCTGAAGAAGCTTCTTCACAGCCTCGGCACCCATACCAGCCTGGAATCCGTACCCGTACTTCTCACGGTAGCTGCGGTATTCCTTCTCGGACAGCAGCTGTTTTCTTTCAAGAGGTGTATCACCCGGGTCAGTCACGACATACGAAGCGAAATAAATAATTTCCTCCAGGGATCGTGGAGACATATCCAGCGCAAGGCCCATCCGGCTCGGAATGCCTTTAAAGTACCAGATATGAGATACAGGAGCAGCGAGCTCGATATGGCCCATGCGTTCGCGGCGAACCTTCGCGCGAGTAACCTCAACGCCGCAGCGATCGCACACAACGCCTTTATAACGGACGCGCTTATACTTGCCGCAATGACATTCCCAGTCCTTCTGAGGACCAAAAATACGTTCGCAGAACAAGCCTTCCTTCTCCGGCTTCAATGTACGGTAGTTAATCGTTTCCGGCTTCTTGACTTCACCTCGGGACCAAGAACGAATCTTCTCCGGGGAAGCCAGGCCGATTTTCATGTACTCAAAATTGTTAACATCCAACAAGGAGCAACCCTCCTCAACCTAGTCCTAGTTATATGGCTTTCACTCACAACACCACCGCCGGCTGTTCACCGGCGGGGTGGCATGACAATTATTCTACTCCGACTTCCGCACCTTCCAGGTTGAGGCTCAGCTTATCGTTGCCGCCCTCATCCTCGTCGTCCAGCTCTTTCATTTCGATCTCCTGCTCGTCCTCGCTCAGGATTTTGACATCCATACCGAGGGACTGAAGCTCCTTGATCAATACTTTGAACGACTCCGGAACTCCTGGCTCCGGTACATTCTCGCCCTTGACGATAGACTCGTAAGTCTTCACACGACCAACCACATCATCGGACTTGACGGTGAGGATTTCCTGAAGGGTATATGCAGCACCATAGGCTTCCAGTGCCCATACCTCCATCTCCCCGAAACGCTGACCGCCGAACTGAGCTTTACCACCCAGCGGCTGCTGTGTAACGAGAGAGTAAGGACCCGTGGAACGGGCGTGAATCTTATCGTCAACCATGTGCGCGAGCTTGATCATGTGCATGACGCCAACGGTAACCTCGCGCTCAAAGCGCTCTCCCGTACGTCCGTCATACAGCACGGTCTTACCATTGCGCTGCATGCCTGCTTCTTCCATCGTATCAAACACGTCGTACTCGCTGGCACCGTCAAATACCGGGGTCGCGACATGGATTCCCAGCTGCAGCGCAGCCATACCCAAGTGAACCTCCAGCACCTGTCCGATGTTCATCCGGGAAGGTACCCCCAGCGGGTTAAGAACAACCTGTACCGGCGTGCCGTCTGGAAGGAAAGGCATATCCTCTTCCGGCAAAATCCGCGCCACGACACCCTTGTTACCATGGCGTCCGGCCATCTTATCGCCTTCCGAGATCTTCCGCTTCTGAGCAATATACACGCGCACCAGCTGATTCACGCCCGGAGGCAGCTCATCGCCGTTCTCGCGAGTAAACACCTTAACATCCACGATAATCCCGTCACTACCATGCGGTACGCGGAGCGAGGTATCACGGACTTCACGAGCCTTCTCACCAAAGATTGCGTGCAGGAGGCGTTCCTCTGCTGTCAGCTCAGTAACACCCTTAGGCGTTACTTTACCAACGAGAATGTCGCCCGCGCTGATTTCTGCTCCGATGCGAATAATACCGCGCTCATCCAGGTTCTTCAGTGCTTCTTCCCCGACGTTCGGAATATCCCGTGTGATCTCTTCCGGACCGAGCTTCGTATCCCGTGCTTCAGACTCATATTCTTCAATATGAATGGATGTGTAAACATCCTCTTTCACGAGTTTCTCGGAGAGCAGGATTGCATCCTCATAGTTGTAGCCTTCCCAGGTCATGAAAGCAACGACTACGTTACGTCCCAGTGCCAGTTCACCCATCTCCGTGGATGGACCGTCCGCCAGGATGTCACCCTTCTGGATCACATCACCGCGTTGTACGATCGGGCGCTGGTTAATGCAGGTACCTTGGTTCGAACGCATAAATTTGTGTAATTTATACTTAACGATATCGCCTTTGACCTCTTGACCGTCTACCGATTCAACTCGGCGCAGCCAGATCTCGTTCGCAGACGAACGCTCAATAATTCCATCGTATTTGGATACAATACATACACCGGAATCCTTCGCGGATTTATGTTCCATTCCCGTTCCAACCAGCGGAGCTTTAGGAATCAACAGAGGTACAGCCTGACGCTGCATGTTCGATCCCATCAGTGCGCGGTTGGAGTCATCGTTCTCCAGGAACGGAATAAGCGCGGTCGCAACAGATACAACCTGCTTCGGTGAAACGTCCATGTAGTCTACACGTTCACTTGGCATTGGCAAAATGTTATCCGACTGCTTATTGTAACGGACAATAACCATATCGTCCCTAAACTTGCTCTCTTCTGTCAATTCCGCATTAGCCTGGGCCACCACATAGTTATCCTCTTCGTCCGCGGTCAAGTAATCAATCTGCGTGGTCACTTGTCCGGTCTTCGGATCTACCCAGCGATACGGCGCTTCAATAAAGCCGTACTCGTTAATGCGGGCAAAGGTCGAAAGGGAGTTGATCAGACCAATGTTCGGTCCCTCCGGTGTTTCAATCGGACACATCCGGCCGTAGTGACTGTGATGGACGTCCCGCACTTCAAAGCCGGCACGTTCCCGAGTCAAACCGCCCGGTCCGAGTGCAGACAGACGACGCTTATGCGTCAGCTCTGCCAGCGGATTCGTCTGGTCCATAAACTGTGACAGCTGAGAGCTTCCGAAGAATTCCTTAATCGATGCGATAACCGGGCGAATGTTGATCAGCGCCTGAGGCGTAATCACACTAGCGTCCTGAATGGACATTCTCTCCCGTACTACGCGCTCCATACGGGATAAACCGATACGGAATTGATTCTGCAGCAGCTCACCCACAGAACGAAGACGACGGTTGCCCAGATGGTCAATATCATCCGTATCGCCGATGCCATGCAGCAGGTTAATGAAATAGCTGATCGAAGAAATGATGTCCGCTTGAGTAATGTGCTTTACGGATTTGTCGATAATTCCGTTCGCAATAACCTTAACGACCTTGCCGTCCTCAAACGGAGAGAACACATCAATAGTCTGAAGCGGAATATCATCGCTTTCCATAACGCCACCGGCAACATGATAGGTTTTGAAGCCTACATTGTTCTCCAGGTACGGAATGATTTCATCCAGCAGACGGCGATCCACGGTTTGACCCGCTTCAGCGATAATTTCACCCGTCTCTGTATCAACCAGACTTTCAGCCAAACGCTGGTTAAACAGCCGGTTCTTGATATGGAGCTTCTTGTTAATCTTATAGCGGCCTACATTCGCCAGGTCATAACGCTTCGGATCGAAGAAACGTGCGACGAGCAGGCTCTTTGCATTCTCCAGCGTCGGCGGTTCGCCTGGACGGAGACGTTCATAGATCTCAATGAGCGCCTTCTCTGTAGAATCTGTATTATCTTTATCCAGGGTATTGCGAATGTACTCGTCATTGCCGAGCAGGTCCAGAATTTCGGCATCCGTGCCAAAACCCAGAGCGCGAAGCAGCACCGTCACTGGAATTTTGCGTGTACGGTCGATCCGGACATAAACGATGTCCTTCGCATCCGTTTCAAGCTCCAGCCAGGCACCACGGTTCGGAATAACGGTAGCAGTGTATGTTTTCTTTCCGTTTTTGTCCACTTTAGTGCTGAAATAGACGCTGGGAGAGCGAACCAACTGGCTGACAATGACCCGTTCGGCACCGTTAATGATGAATGTTCCGGTTTCCGTCATCAGCGGGAAATCTCCCATGAACACTTCCTGCTCCTTGACTTCTCCTGTCTCCTTGTTGATGAGACGAACCTTTACGCGGAGCGGCGCCGCATAAGTAACGTCGCGTTCTTTCGCGTCATCGACGGTATATTTCGGTTCTCCGAGGCTGTAGTCAATAAACTCCAGCACCAAGTTTCCTGTAAAGTCCTGAATTGGCGAGATGTCCTGAAACATTTCGCGAAGTCCTTCCTCCAAAAACCATTCGTAGGATTTTTGTTGGATCTCAATCAGGTTCGGAACTTCGAGTACCTCGTTAATACGTGCATAACTTCGCCGAGTGCGTCGACCATATTGAACAAGATGTCCTGCCAACTTAAACTCACCCCTCATGTCTACTCACTTTTAAAAATACATTGCGAACCTCTGTTTGTAACACTATAATGGAACATACAGAGGATACTCCCATAAATAGAGAAAAGCCCTTATCGAAGACGTTTCGAAAAAAGAGCAGCTTATCCATGGTTATGATAATCATCTCATATCCAGTAGATTTGCCCAAAATGTACATATTATACGTCAACACGACTGACTTTATTCAGCCTTAGCCATGTCAAGGCTTGACATTTCAGCAAACTACAGATAAAGAGACCATCCTAATACTGACATTTTATAATAATACCACAATGAACAAGCCGGGTCAATGCCCAGTTTGTTGCATTTATGTTGTCGTTTTAACGGCCTTGAGGATACGGTATCCCTTATCCTTGGTCACTTCCTCTACTTGCTGAAACAGACTTTCAAGCTTGGCTCTCGCAGATGGAGCGCCCTGCTTCTTCTGAATGACGATCCACAGCGCCCCGCCGTCCCGAAGATGGCGATACGCTTCTTCAAAAATAGTGTGCACTGTTTCTTTGCCTGCACGGATCGGCGGATTGGTCAGCACGACATCAAAGGCTTCGCCTTGAATAGACGAAAACAAATCACTCTCCAGGATGGTGACATTGCCAATCCCGTTCAGAGCAGCATTCTCCTTCGCCAGTTCAACAGCCCGGCTGTTCACATCTATCATCGTGACATGCCCGGCAGAGGCGAGCTTTGCTGCAGACAAGCCGATAGGCCCGTAGCCGCAGCCCACATCCAGCACCTTAGCCTGTGCCGGAAATTCCATGGCTTCAATCAAGACCTTACTGCCGTAATCGATTCCCCCTTTGGAGAACACCCCCGCGTCACTGATGAAGCTCAGCTTCGTACCGCGAAGAACAACATCCAGCTTTCGCCGATCATGACCCGACTCCGGATTGTTAGAATAGTAATGCTGATTCGGCATAATCTCTCCTTCTCACACCTTCCGAAATCATCCTATCAACCTCTTAGCACCCTCGGGCCGAAAAATGCCTGCATAGTTTCAGTATACCCGAATGCAGCAAGCCATATTCTAGCTGGATCAGCTTCCCGTGGCTGCCTATAATAACAAACCCCTTGAACCGAAATTCAAGGGGTTTGGTCATTTCAATCACAAGCTTTGGAGAAATGAATTACTTCACTTCTACTGCAGCGCCTGCTTCTTCCAGCTTCGCTTTAACAGCTTCAGCGTCTTCTTTGGATACTTTTTCTTTCAGTGGCTTCGGTGCGTTGTCAACCAGTTCTTTCGCTTCTTTCAGGCCAAGACCTGTGATTTCGCGAACAACTTTGATTACGTTGATTTTGGACGCGCCTGCGGAGTTCAGGATTACGTCGAACTCAGTTTGCTCAGCTTCAGCTGCTGCTGCGCCGCCACCAGCTACTGCAACTGGAGCTGCAGCAGTTACGCCGAATTCTTCTTCGATTGCTTTAACCAGATCGTTCAGTTCCAGAACGGACATACCTTTAATTGCTTCCAAGATTTGCTCTTTGCTCATTTGGGTTGAACCTCCATTTATATTAGGTTTATTGGTTTTATACTGCTAGGTGAACAGGAAGCTTACGCTCCTTGCTCTTCTTTCTCGGCCACAGCTTTAACTGCAAGCGCGAAGTTGCGAACTGGCGCTTGAAGCACGCTGAGGAGCATGGAGAGGAGACCTTCGCGAGAAGGAAGCTCTGCCAGTGCCTTGATCTCTTCCGTGCTGATCACACGGCCTTCAACAACGGCACCCTTCAATTTCAATGCGTCGTTCTTCTTGGCGAAATCATTCAGGATTTTAGCCGCAGCAACAGCATCATCTTTGCTGAATGCAATCGCGGTAGGTCCTGTCAGCGCTTCGTCCAGCTCAGTCAGCTCTGCAGCTGCTGTCGCACGACGAAGCAGTGTGTTCTTCAATACTTGAAATTCGATGCCGGCTTCACGAAGCTGCTTACGCAGTTCAGTTACCTGGGCAACGTTCAGTCCACGATAGTCCGCTACAACGGTCGATACGCTTTCGCGCAGCTTGGAAGTAACCGCGTCCACCGCTTCCTGCTTGGATTGAATCACTTTTGCGTTTGCCAATATTTACACCTCCTGATTGTATGGTTAGCTGGAAAGTCACACTTCCCATCCTACGGGCATCAAAAAAGCCTCCGTAGAATCACGAAGGCCTGATGAATCATCCCTATACCGAATCATCGGCATAGCTGTTGACGTTCTATCATAACACCTCGGTAGGAGATTAAGCCTGCTAACGGCACCTACTGTCTACGGTAAGCATATTCGAATGTAATAACAAGTCATCTTCATGACAACTGTTACAGCATATCAATGTCCATGACAAAAGTCAATGGCAATTATTATCTGTAACTAGCTGTGCTCACGCGTGCGCTAGGTCCCATCGTCGAAGAGATCGCGATGTTCTTCAGGTATACACCTTTAGCAGCCGCTGGCTTCGCGCGGTTCAGAGCGTCAACCAAAGCTTTCAGGTTGTCGTTCAGTTGAGCCGCATCAAAGGACACTTTGCCGATTGGCGCGTGGATTTGACCTGCTTTGTCCAGACGATACTCGATTTTACCGGCTTTAATTTCTTGAACAGCCTTGGCAACATCAAAAGTAACCGTTCCGGCTTTAGGGTTAGGCATCAGACCTTTACCGCCGAGCAGACGGCCCAATTTACCTACTTCACTCATCATATCAGGTGTAGCTACGCAGACGTCGAATTCGAACCAGCCCTGTTGGATTTTGTTGATCATGTCCTGATCGCCAACAAAATCAGCGCCAGCCGCTTCGGCTTCCTTCGCTTTTTCACCTTTTGCAAATACCAGTACGCGCTGTGTTTTACCCGTGCCGTGAGGCAGGACTACAACACCGCGGACAGCCTGGTCTTGTTTACGCGGGTCAACGCCCAAACGTACAGCCGCTTCGACCGTCTCGTCGAATTTGGCAGTTGCAGCCTTCTTCACCAGTTCAACGGCTTCCAAAGGCTCGTAAGTTGCTTCGCTGTTAATCAGCTTGGCAGCTTCGGCATATTTCTTACCATGTTTAGCCATGTTAAATGTTCCTCCTTTGTGGTATTAGCGGAATGTCCTCCCACATATTCCGGACCAAGTCCGGGGTAAAGATCAATAGAACCTAGTCTTCAACTGTAATACCCATACTGCGGGCAGTACCTTCAACCATCAGCATTGCAGCTTCAACAGATGCAGCGTTCAGGTCTTCCATCTTTTGCTCCGCGATTTGACGCACTGCGTCACGCTTTACCGTTGCAACCTTCTTCTTGTTCGGTTCGCCGGATCCTTTTTCGATCTTAGCAGCAACCTTCAGCAGAACAGCAGCCGGTGGAGTTTTGGTGATGAATGTAAAGGAACGATCCTCGAATACCGAGATTTCGACCGGGATAATGAGGCCAGCCTGATCAGCAGTACGAGCGTTGAATTCTTTACAGAATGCCATGATGTTGACACCCGCTTGACCCAATGCCGGACCTACTGGAGGAGCTGGATTCGCTTTACCTGCAGGAATTTGCAGTTTAACAACCTTGATTACCTTTTTAGCCATGTGAGACACCTCCTTGCATCAATAGTGGTACTCGGACGCCTTGTAGCGCCCTCCCACAAGAAACCTTATATCTTCTCCACTTGAGTATAATCCAACTCCAGCGGGGTTTCCCGTCCAAACATGTTGACGTGCACCTTCAGCTTACTCTTCTCAACCAAGATTTCTTCCACGGAGCCCACAAAATTCGCAAAAGGACCTACCTTGATCCGAACGGATTCCTTGATGTCGAACTCGATCTTCGGCTTCGGTTCTGCCATGCCCATATGCTTCAGAATCTGTTCTACCTCTTCTGGAAGCAAAGCTGTGGGTTTGGAGCCCGAACCTGTCGATCCGACAAATCCCGTTACCCCAGGCGTGTTGCGAACAACATACCAGGAGTCATCCGTTTGAATCATTTCGACCAAGACATATCCCGGGTAAACTTTACGCATGACGGTCTTCTTCTTACCGTCCTTGTCTACCACTTCTTCTTCCATCGGAACAAGAACGCGGAATATTTTGTCCTCCATGCCCATGGACTCGACGCGTTTTTCCAAATTGGCTTTGACCTTATTCTCATACCCAGAGTAGGTATGAACTACGTACCATCTTTTTTCCATATCAAGCCACCTGGGACCCTTCTAAATTATCGCTTCGATCACAGCGGAGATGCCGATGTCTAGAACCCAAAAATAAACAGTGACAAACGCAATGGTGCCGATAACGATCAACGTGTAGTTTGTCAATTCTTTACGATTGGGCCAGCGAACTTTTTTAAGTTCACCCCAGCTTTCAGAGAAAAAGGAAAACAGAGACTTGAAACCACGTTTCACGCCGACTACACCTCCAAAAAACTATCTGGTTTCGCGATGAGGAGTTTGCTCGTTACAGAACTTGCAAAATTTCTTCATCTCCATGCGGTCGGGGTGATTTCGCTTGTTTTTGGTGGTTGTGTAGTTTCTTTGTTTGCAGCTTGTACAAGCCAAAGTGATAATTACCCGCATGATGTACACCTCCCGAAGACGTCCTTCTTCATCAGAAGAACCGATATTAATCCTAGTAGAAATACCGGCTATCCGAATAAAGACGGATCACCAATATTCCCGCGGAACATAAGCCTGCACAAATAAAAAAAATCCGTACCTGCTCATATTCTGAATAAACCGCTAGAGCTTTAGGTGCTCCTGCGATCATTCATGAAAACGCGAATTTAGGCCTACCTGAAACACTTTATCACATGGAACTCGCCATTTCAAGCCTTTTTCTCTCTGATCCCAAGGATGCATTACTTTCCATTATGGTCAATCTCGCTCCAGACGAAACCTTTGCAAGAGCCCACACTAACAAAAAAAGGCCCGAATCCGAGCCTTCCCTTCCACAATCAATGATCCCGCACCTCTAAATATCGCTCCAGCTTCCGCTTTACACGCTGAAGGGCGTTATCAATCGACTTAACATGACGACTTAAATCCACGGCAATTTCCTGATAAGAGCGGCCGTCCAAATAGAGCATGAGTACTTTGCGTTCAAGGTCGCTCAGAATTTCTGACATCTTGTCTTCCAGCCCGACAAACTCTTCCTGGTTAATAATTAACTCTTCCGGATCACACACCGCCGTGCCGCAAATGACATCCAGCAGCGTCCGGTCCGAATCCTCATCATAAATCGGCTTGTCCAAGGATACATAGGAGTTCAGGGGAATATGCTTCTGACGCGTAGCCGTCTTGATGGCCGTAATGATCTGCCGTGTAATGCACAGCTCCGCAAACGCTTTAAATGAGGACAGCTTGTCTCCCTTGAAATCCCGAATAGCCTTGTACAGGCCGATCATGCCTTCCTGAACGATGTCCTCCCGGTCGGCGCCGATAAGAAAGTAAGAGCGCGCCTTGGCACGAACAAAATTCCGGTACTTATTGATCAGATATTCCAACGCCCCGATTTCACCTTCACGGACCGCCTCGACAATGTCTTCATCACTAGCAACATCATACCTCGACAATAATATGACTTCCTTGAGGTCGACACTCAATAGAATCCCTCCGGCCCGGAACGCACGGTAGCCCGTCACTCGCTTGAAATATATGACAAGTATATATGATGCCTTTCAGACCGTCAACCACAGTATCCCTGTTTTAGAACATTAATAACATAACTGTAAAGTGCTGCTTGATGTCTTTAAACGGTCTTTATTTCTCACGCCGCCAGCGCTCCAGCTGTTGAAGAATGTTATCGGAAACCTTGCCTTCCAGGGTGTTTCGCTGTGAACGCTCCCGGTCCTCTCTGATCCGGCGCTTTACCTCCTGCTCGCTTTGCTCGATCTGGCTTAGCAGCTCCCGTGCCGGAATCCGCAGCGCGCCCAGCGCAAAAATAACATGCTGCTCCATGAGATCGCTGGTCGCGACATAGATCTTGCGGCGACGATGGCTGAACTCCACTACCAGGCGCTCGATGCACTCATCAGCGGTTTCTTTTTCCTTGGTGAAATACACCTGCACCTTCCCCTGCGTAAACGACTTGCCGATCCCCGGCACCAGATAAGCATCAAAAATCGCAATAACGCGCAGTCCCGAAAAAGCCTGATAGTCCGCCAGCCTCTCCAACAGGCCATCCCGCGCCTCCTGCATGCTGATCTTCGCAAGCTTCGCCAGAAAGGGCCAGCCGCCGATCATATTATAGCCGTCGACCAGCAGTACATCCCGCCAATCGGCCATCTTCCCGTTACCCCTTGGCGCGGCGGCGGCGGAGCACCTCGTACATAATGACTCCTGCCGCTACGGAAGCGTTGAGGGAGTTGATCTGTCCGGACATTGGAAGCTTGACCAGCACGTCACATTTCTCCCGGATCAGCCGCCCCATGCCTTTGCCTTCGTTGCCAATAACAATAGCAACCGGTCCGTCGAATACCGTCGATTCAAAAAGTTCCTCCGCTGCATCCACGGCCGTGCCTACGATCCATACGCCCATTTCCTTAAGCTGCTCAATCGTCTGCGCAAGATTCGTCACGCGGGCGACAGGAACGTACTCTACTGCTCCGGCCGAGGTTTTGGATACCGTGGCTGTCACTTGGGCAGACCGGCGCTTGGGCAGAACGACGCCATGAACGCCCGTGCAGTCTGCGGTTCTCAGGATGGAGCCCAGATTGTGAGGATCCTCGATCTCATCGAGAAGCAAAAGGAAGGGAGCTTCCCCCTTCTCTTCAGCACGCTTGAGCAGGTCGTCCAGCTCTGCGTATGCGTATGGGGCTGCCTGGGCTACAACACCCTGGTGCTGTACGCCGGGCACCATCTGGTCCAGCTTGCGCTTGTCCACATTTTGAATGACGATCCCCGCTTTTCTGGCTTCAGCAATGATGGGCTGCGTCAGATGCTTTTGTGCATTTTCAGCAATCCATATTTTATTGATGGTGCGTCCCGAACGGAGCGCCTCTGTTACCGAGTGCTTCCCGGCAATGATTTCTTCTTCCTGCATAACAGCTTCCTCCTGATGCCTGCCAATGCTGCGAGTGCTGCAGGTCGGCGGCTGGGTTATTTCATGATTCGACATTTATGATTCGACATGATTTTCTTTGTATTCAATACCTTGGCCGATCAGCTCCCGAAGCCGGTCATGCTGATTGGCGTAATACAGATAGCCTACCAGACATTCAAACGCCGTAGCATGCCTGTACTCCAGTACATCGGCATTCTTGGGTACGCTGCCGGACTTGGCATTCCGTCCCTGGCGGACCACATCTCTCTCCTCTTCCGTTAACCGGGACTCCAGAAAGCTTAGAATTGCGCTTTGGGCCCGGGCGGAGACCAGGCTGGTTGCAGCCCGGTGCAAATGATTCGGCCGCAAGCCCGGCTTGGAAATCAAATACTGGCGAACTGCCATCTCATATATAGCATCTCCTATATACGCCAGTACAATCGGCGGTATTAAGCGGAGAGGGCGGGAGGACGGATAAGGAAACCATCCGTCCTGTCCCTGCATAGGACCGCCGCTCATTTACGCCGCCAGCGCATCCCCTGCGCCGTATCCTCCAGCAGGATGCCCCGAGCTGCCAGCAAATCGCGAATTTCATCGGCTCTCGCCCAATTCTTGCTGCTGCGGGCCTCTACACGTTCGCGGATGAGCTGCTCAACCTCTTCATCCAGCAGCTCTTCTGCCGGTGTGTCCACGATGCGAAGCACCCCGTTCATCTCTTCATAGGCAGCCAGCACAAGCTTCAGGTCCTCTGACGGGATGGAGGGCTGCTGCAGCAGCTGATTGGCTTCTGCTGCCCATTGGAACATCGCTGTAATGGCGTCCGGTGTATTGAAGTCATCCTGCATTTTGTGATGGAACTCCGCCAGCACAGCGGCCATACTCTTAGTAACCGTCTCGCTGGGATGTCCATCCGGTGAAGACACAGCCAGCTCCAGACGGTGACGGATGTTGCCGGCTGCATTGCTGATCCGATCAATGCTGCTCTGTGCCTGATCCATCACCTCATCACTGAAATTCAGCGGGTTGCGGTAGTGTGTCGAGAGCATGAAATAGCGAATCGCTTCCTTCGTATATTGATTCCGCAGCTCCCGCACCAGCACACCGTTACCGAGTGATTTCGACATTTTCTCATTGTTGATTCGAATGTAGCCGTTATGCATCCAATAGTTCGCCAGCGGCTTGCCCGTCAAGGCTTCCGACTGAGCCACCTCGCACTCGTGGTGCGGGAACTGGAGATCCTGGCCGCCGCCGTGAATATCCAGCGTATCCCCCAAGTACCGGCGGGCCATGGCCGAGCATTCAATATGCCAGCCCGGGCGGCCGCTTCCCCATGGGCTATCCCAGGAAATTTCACCGGGCTTGGCTGCTTTCCACAGCACGAAGTCTTCCGGATTCTCCTTGCGCCGGTCCACCTCGATCCGGATGCCGAACTGCAGCTCATCCAGGTTCTGCTGAGAGAGCTTTCCATAGTCCTGAAACTTGCGCGTCCGGTAGAATACGTCTCCACCATTCTCATAAGCGAAATCCTTGTCGATCAGCTCCGAGATGAACCCGATGATCGGTTCCATGTTCTCTGTCACACGCGGGTTCAGCGTTGCCCGCGGAATGCCCAGGCCGTCCAGATCCTCGTAATAAGCAGAAATAAACTTTTCTGCCACTTCCGGCACGGTCGTTCCGGTCTGCTCCGCCTTGCGGATCATTTTGTCATCCACATCGGTAAAGTTAACGAGATAATTCACAGCATAGCCCTGCTGCTCCAAATAACCGCGCACCACATCAAAAAAGATCATCGGGCGCGCATTGCCGATATGAATATAGTCGTATACGGTCGGGCCGCACACATACATGCTGACCTTGCCAGGTTCATTGGACTGAAAAGCTTCCTTCTTGCGGGTTAGTGTATTATACAGGTGAAGTGCCATGGTTAGGGTCACATTCCTTTCGTCCTATCGCTTTTGTAAATCTTTATGCACCGCTGCCTCCAGAGGTTCACGAGCGGGATCACCGGACCCAGACCCCGTCTCCTGACGGCGGCTCAGCTCCTCGCGCAGCTCATCAATTTCCTTTTGCATCGTTCGCAGCATATCCACCACCGGATCCGGCAGCCGGGTATGATCCAGCCGATCCCGCACCCGCTCTCCGTTCTGCTTCACGACCTTGCCCGGGTTGCCCACCACCGTGCTGTTCGCCGGCACCTCCCGGAGCACGACGGCATTGGAGCCGATATTGGAATTATCCCCAATGGAGAAGGAGCCCAGTACCTTGGCGCCAGAGCCGACAACCACGTTGCTGCCGATGGTCGGATGCCGTTTCCCCTTTTCCTTGCCCGTGCCCCCCAGGGTAACTCCCTGATAAATGACAACATCATCGCCGATCTCACAGGTCTCCCCAATCACTACACCCATTCCATGGTCGATAAACAGCCGCTGGCCGATGCGCGCACCAGGGTGAATCTCAATGCCGGTCATAAACCGGCTGATCTGTGAAATGACGCGGGCCAGCGTGTACCATCGTCTTTTGAACAACGCATGAGCCACCCGGTGCGCCCACAGGGCATGAAGTCCGGAGTACGTGAATACTACCTCAAACCACCCACGGGCGGCCGGATCGTTCTCGAACACCGTGCGAATATCCGACTTCATCTGCTTGAACATGGTCCTCCCCCTCTCTCTTTACCACTACCGTCCCGCTGTCTGCAAAATATAAAACAAAAAACGCCCCTGCAGCTCTCGCTGCAGAGACGTCGATTACGCGGTCCCACTCTGCTTGAATCCTGGCACGCCCTGATCAGCTGCCGTCTTGACAGCTCCAACAAGGGTAAACCCCGGATTCCACTCCAGTCCGTAACGGGGACGACCGGCATTGTCTAACGTAAAAACCGCTTCAACAATGCAGCTCCCAGGCGCATTTCCGCTCTCGGCAGTGGATCGCTTTCAGCCTGGAGGAGCCATGCCTGGCATGACCATCACTCCCGCAATCCTCTCTGTAATCCGCCTTCATTCACGCGTACTTCTCCTGATCATTGCTGTTTCATTATGACTTCGTACCTTGATACTGCTCTATATTCTACTCAAAAGAAGACGCTGTGGCAAGAGGTCTCCATGCCCAGGCTGCAAGCCTAGCCCTTGATCTGGGATTCAAGGCGCTCCAGCACCCGATCTCTGCCCAGCAGCCAGATGGTCTGATTCAAATCCCGGCCATGCGTCTGCCCGGTCAATGCTACCCGGATCGGCATGAACAGCTGCTTGCCCTTAAAGCCGGTCTCCTTCTGCACTTCCTTAATCAGGGCAGCGACGTGCTGAGCGGTAAATGTCTCGCTTGCCTCCAGCTTCTGGCGAAGTGCGGACAGCACAGCAGGCACCTGCTCTCCTGCCATAATCTCTGCCGCCTCTTCATCCATTTCCAGATGAGTGCGGAAAAATACGCTGGATAATTCAACAATTTCTGAAGCGGATGTCAGCTGCTCCTGATACAGGGCAACCAAAGCGCGTGCCCAAGACTCTTCCTGTGCATCCAGCTCCTGAGGAAGACGGCCGGCCTTCTGGAGGTGAGGAATCGCCAGATTCGCCACCACATCCGGGTCCGCCTGCTTGATATAAGCATTGTTCAGATGCTCCAGCTTCTTCGTATCGAATACAGCCGGGCTCTTGGACAGACGGTTTGCATCAAACATCTCGATCAGCTGCTCCCGGGAGAGGATTTCCTCCTCGCCTTCCGGGGACCAGCCCAGCAGCGCGATGAAGTTGAACAGCGCCTCCGGCAAATAGCCCAGCTGGTCATACTGCTCGATAAACTGGATGATCGACTCATCCCGCTTGCTCAGCTTCTTGTGATGCTCATTCGTAATCAAGGTCATATGACCGAACTGCGGCGGAGTCAGGCCCAGCGCTTCGTAGATCATCAGCTGACGCGGCGTATTGGAGATGTGATCCTCGCCGCGAAGCACGTGGCTGATCTTCATCAGCGAATCATCCAGCGCTACAGCAAAGTTGTACGTAGGGATGCCGTCTTTTTTCACAATGACAAAGTCGCCGGTTTCCTTGCTGTTGAAGGAGATCGTGCCCTTCACCATGTCATCCCAGGTATAAATGCGTTCGTCCGGAACACGGAAGCGAATGCTCGGTACCCGCCCCTCGGCCTCAAAGCCTGCGCGCTGCTCTTCTGTCAGATTCCGATGCTTACCGGAGTAGCGCGGCGTTTCACCGCGGGCCATCTGCTCCTCCCGCTCCTGCTCCAGCTCTTCCTCTGTGCAGTAGCAGTAGTATGCCAGGCCGCGGTCAAGCAGGTCCTGCCAGTAGGTGCGGTACAGGTCCAGACGCTCGGTCTGGCGGTAAGGGCCGTAGGCACCGCCTACGTCCACGCTTTCATCCCATTGCACGCCGAGCCATTTCAAATATTTCAGCTGGCTCTCCTCGCCGCCGGCCACGTTGCGCTTCACGTCTGTGTCTTCGATCCGGATAATGAATTTCCCGCCATGCTTGCGGGCAAACAAATAATTAAACAGCGCCGTTCTGGCATTGCCGATATGTAGATGTCCGGTTGGACTCGGCGCATAACGGACGCGGACTTCTTCAGTCATGGATGATTCCTCCGTAGGCATATTCTTTTTTTGGTAAAATATTGAATGATTTCTTTGCTCAAGATGATAGCATATCTGAAACGAGACAGACAACCGCCTGCGCGGCAATGCCTTCGCCCCGTCCCGTAAAGCCCAGCTGCTCGGTCGTCGTCGCCTTCACATTGATCTGCTCCGGCTCGGCATTCATGGCCTTGGCCATAATTTCGGCCATCTGCGGGATGTACGGCGCCATCTTCGGCTTTTGTGCAATAATGGTACAGTCCGCATTCCCCAGCGAATAGCCCTTCTCCTTGGCCATGCTCCACACCTCTTCCAGCAGCTTCAGACTGTCGGCATCCTTAAAAGCGGGATCAGTGTCCGGAAAATGTCTGCCAATATCGCCCAGACCTAATGCGCCGAGAATCGCATCACTCAAAGCATGCAGCAGCACATCGGCATCGGAATGCCCCAGCAGTCCCTTCTCGTACGGAATATGCACCCCGCCGATAATGCAGGGTCTGCCCTCCGTCAGCTGATGCACATCAAATCCCTGGCCTACGCGAATCATGAATCCGACTCCTCCTTGTTTCGTGTCATCAACGCCGCCAGCACCAGATCATCCGGCGTCGTAATTTTGATATTGCTGTATTTGCCCTCTGTAATCGCCACCGGCAGCCCGAGATGCTCCAGCAGCATCGCATCATCCGTTGCCGTAAAGCCGTCCTGCTGTGCCGTCTCGTGGGCTCGCAGCAAATCAGCAAGACGAAAAGCCTGCGGCGTATGCACAGCCCACAGACTTTGACGGGCCGGTGTGCCCGTAATCAGGCCCTGCCCGTTGACCTGCTTGATCGTATCCTTCACAGGCACGGCCAGCACAGCCGCTCCCTCCCGGATCGCGGTATCCCTGCAGGCTGCGATCTCCTCGTGCGTCACGAAGGGACGTACCCCGTCATGGATCATCACCCATTCACTGTGCAGCTGCAGGATCCCGAGATACACGGACTCCTGACGCTCCCGGCCGCCGGGGACGACAGCCTTGACCTTGTCCAATCCGTACTCCGAGATCCAGTCCTGACAGCGCGGCACATCGTCTTCCCCCGTCACCAGCACGATTTCTTCCATCCATGGCAGGCGGTTAAATATATCCAGGGTCTGGACCACAATTGGCCTGCCGCCAATGTCCAGAAACTGCTTGCTTTCCCGGGTGCCCATTCTTGAACCTTTTCCTGCCGCTACAATCACGGCTCCGAAGCCCGTAAACATATCAAAACCCCTGTTCCAAAATGCCCCGCTTTAGAGAAGCTTGCCTGTCATCCCTGCTGCGGCGCGCAGTATAGGTACATGTTCCATCATACCTGTTTACTGCGCTTTTTCCAACAGTTTCGGTTTCGCAAAAATCATCCGTCCCGCCGAGGTCTGAAGGACACTTGTGACCAGCACCTCCATCATGTTGCCGATATAATCCCGTCCGCCTTCCACGACGATCATCGTCCCG
Source organism: Paenibacillus algicola (assembly GCF_005577435.1). Classification (NCBI taxonomy): domain Bacteria; kingdom Bacillati; phylum Bacillota; class Bacilli; order Caryophanales; family Paenibacillaceae; genus Paenibacillus; species Paenibacillus algicola. The sequence continues at coordinate 3,964,110 of NZ_CP040396.1, forward strand.
TCATCCAGATAAGCCACGCCCTGACCGTGCTCCTTGCCATCCTTGATGATCTGCACGAGAATTTCCTCGCCTGGCAGCACGACCGGCTTCACCGCATTCGCCAGATCATTGATGTTCAGCACCGACACGCCCTGCAGCTCACATACCTTGTTGAGATTGAAATCGTTGGTTACCACCTTGCCCTGAAGCACCTTTGCCAGCTTGACCAGCTTGCTGTCCACCTCGGAGATGTCTTCAAAGTCTCCTTCATAGATGAGTACCTTGACGTCCAGCTCCTTCTGGATCTTGTTCAAAATATCCAGTCCCCGCCGTCCCCGATTGCGCTTCAGCAGGTCAGATGAATCCGCGATATGCTGCAGCTCCTCCAGCACAAACTCAGGAATGACAATTGTCCCCTCAATAAACCCGGTCTTGCAAATATCAGCGATCCTGCCGTCAATAATGACACTGGTATCCAGAATCTTATGCTCCTCGAACCAGCTCGGCTCCGGTTCGGCGCTCTGACTCCAGCGGCCGCTCATCCAGAAGGATGCCAGCTCGTCCTTCTTCTCCAGGCCGATCCGGTAGCCCGCATAGCCTCCCAGCAGCGTCAGGCCGACCTGAAGCAGGCGTCCTCCCTGGCCCAGCCAGGCAAGGCCTGGGGAGAGGAGCAGCGACAGCAGCAGGCCTCCCAATAGACCCGCCATACCGGCAGCCAGCTCGTTCATAGGCACTCTTGCGCAGGCAGCAATCACTCCCTGCAGCCTTCCGGCGAATCGGTCGGCCAGAAGCGTCCCGCTCATCCCGAACAGCAGCGCACCCAAGAGAGCAAACACCCCGCTTCCCCCTCCCAGCATGCCTTGACCAAATACGAGCCCCAGCTCGGGAAACGATGGCTCCAGCCACTCATATAACGAATTTCCGCACCATGCCCCGCACAGTAAGGTGAATACTAAGATAGCTTTTTTTAACATAGGTCCGGCGCACCTCCTTTAACAAAATAGTGTCAACTTATAGCACTCAGTATGGTCTGATTTTCCAATGGATAATCGTATAGAAATGTAAAATTTTATTGGAAGAGGAAAATGCGCGGTCATGTGGCTGACTTTCAGGGCATATCAGGGCATGACGGAGAGAATCCCCGGTTCAAGCCGATTCCCGGCAAGCTGGCCAGGTTGAATCCCTAGATGGGGTGGACTATAATGAATGCAACTATATCAACAAATCGAGGTGGATGTTAAACGATGAACGCTCCTAATTTACAGGCCTTTCAGGATCAGGTCTCCGAATTGCTGCTCCGCCACCGCAGTCTGCTGGACGTCCTCTCCAAGAATGGCCAAAGCAGTGCTTCCGTTAACCGGGCTGTCACCAAAGCGATCACGGAATGCGGTTGTATTGAGCTGCATGCCACCAAACAAAGCTTTGACGCCGGGACCGATCTTGAATCGGCCAGAGCGCATGCCGGCACTCATATCGAGGGAAGCTTGTGCGAGAATTGCCGGGAGGCTGTAAGCTCTGAGCTGGGGCGCAATTTGTTTTATATGTCTGCTATGGCCAACCTGCTCGATATTCAGCTGGAGGAAGTACTCAACAAGGAATCCAAGAAATGCTCGACGCTGGGATTGTTCAATCTATCGTAAAGATGTTCTAAGCAAAAAAAGCATTTATTTCTCTGCCCTTACGTTCAAGGACAGGAAATAAATGCTTTTTATTCATTCGTGGATATGTCGGTATGGATCCGAGTAACGCTATACATGGTCACAGATGGCATTACCGGTCCGAAGAACGATACGCCTCTTCCTCAGAATTCCGCTTCATACGGCGGCCGCGAATGAGACGCTGCACACTCTGCTTCAGGCCAAAGCCTGCATACAGCACCAAGGGTACAAAGATCAGCATAGAGGTCTGCTCCGGAAAGAACACCGCTACAGCGACCGCAGCAATAACGACCAGCGGCGTAAACTTGATCGCCTTCTTCGGAAGGCCGATCTTCTTGAAGTTCGGGTATTTCACACGGCTAATCATCAGATAAGAGAGCAGCAGCATGGCAATCATCATATAGGGCGCTGAAATTTCTTCGTGGAACAGAGCCAGTGTAGCCAGTACACCGCCCGCCGCCGGAATCGGCAGCCCGATGAAATATCCCGGAATACCCGGGCGGACATTGAATCGTGCCAGTCGGAGCGCTCCGCACATCGGAAAGACCGCGGTTACAGTCCAGGCCAGCGCACTGTTCATATCCATAAAAGCTACGGAATACATAATGAGCGCCGGTGCTACGCCAAACGATACGATGTCAGACAGGGAATCCAGCTCTTTGCCAAAATCACTCTGCGCATTGAGGGCGCGAGCCACTCTGCCATCCAGTCCGTCAAGCAGCATAGCGACGATAATCATAATAGCCGCTGTGCTGGTGTTACCGTTTACCGCAAGAATTATGCCAATCATTCCGAGAAACAGATTACCTAAAGTAAACATGTTCGGAATTGATTTCGTCATGGGTTGTTCACCTCGTTAGATTTTACATCACGTTAATAGATTGTATGATATTTACATTTGTCTGTCAATAAATACTTGATCCTGCAGACGCTTCAGACCTTCTTTAATCGTGCGCGCCCGCACCTCTCCGATGCCGTCCACTTCATCGAGCTCATCAATGCTCGCCGCCATAATGCTCGGCAAATCCTCAAATGTATCCACCAGATTACGAATAATGACATTCGGCAGCCGCGGGATTTTATTCAGGATGCGGTAGCCCCGGGGAAGCACTTCCTCATCGGCGGTAGCTGTGGAGGAGGGATAGCCCAACAGCCGAAGAATGAGATTAATATCGAGAAGCTCCTCGTCATCCAGCCGCTTCAATGCATGAATAATCTCTCTGACGTTCTCCTCGCTGTACTCCTTGGCATAATCGGCATACAGGAACCAGGCTTCCTCTTCAATGTTGCTGACGAGCTCTTCCATCTGCATACTGATCAAACGGCCTTCGTTACCCAACTCATTGATATACCGTTTAATCTCCTTCTTAATCCTTAACACCATTTCGACCCGTTGAATAACATTTACGACTTCGTGGATTGTAACCAGCTCTTCAAATTCCGAGGCGGACAGGTTCGTCAGCGACTGGTTCAGCACCACCCGGTAACGCTCCAGTGTCTGAATAGCCTGATTCGCTTTGGTCAGGATGACGCCAATTTCCTTCAGAGAATAACGGATCGAGCCCTGATACAGCGTAATAATGTTCCGGCGCTGGGAGATGGACACCACCAGCTTCCCCGTCTGCTTCGCCACCCGTTCTGCAGTACGGTGCCGAATTCCGGTTTCGATGGAGGAGATCGAGGAGTCCGGAATGAGCTGGGTATTGGCATACAGTATCCGCCTTAAATCCTCACTCAGAATAATCGCACCGTCCATCTTGGCCAGCTCATACAAGTAGTTCGGCGAGAAGTCACAATTGATGGAGAAGCCTCCGTCTACAACCTCCATCACCTCTGGACTGTAGCCGACCACGAGCAGGGCCCCGGTTTTGGCGCGCAGCACGTTCTCCAGTCCGTCACGGAAAGCTGTCCCCGGTGCCACCAGCTTCAGCAGTTCATTCATTTTGTCCAGTTGAACCGATTCTTTCACCTTAGTATGCCCCCTAATTTAACGCAACCGCTAACGCATCTGCTACCGTATTAACTCCAATAATTTCTATGCCCTTGGGATGCTTCCATCCCTTCAGGCTCTTCTCGGGCAGGATAACCCGTTTAAAGCCCAGCTTCTGCGCTTCCTTCACCCGCTGCTCCGCACGGGACACTGCCCGCACTTCACCGGTCAGGCCGACTTCTCCGAAGATGACGTCATACGGCTTCGTCGGTACATCGCGGAAGCTGGATGCAATGCTGACTGCGATCGCAAGATCCACAGCCGGCTCATCCAGCTTCACGCCCCCGGCTACATTAAGGTAAGCGTCCTGATTCTGCAGGAACATGCCCATCCTTTTCTCCAGCACCGCAATAATGAGATTCATCCGGTGATGATCTACCCCGGTGCCCATCCGCCTTGGAGACGGAAAATGAGTCGATGAGATCAAAGCCTGCAGCTCCACAAGTACGGGCCGTGTGCCTTCCATGCTCGCTACCACCGTAGAGCCGGCTACCCCCAGCGGACGCTCGGAGAGAAACAGCTCGGATGGATTGCCAACCTCCCGCAGCCCCTCCTCACCCATTTCAAAAATCCCCATCTCGTTCGTGGAGCCGAAGCGGTTCTTCACGGCGCGCAGCAGCCGGTACGTATGATGGCGTTCCCCTTCAAAATAAAGCACGCAATCCACCATATGCTCCAGCATCCGCGGTCCCGCGATGGCTCCTTCCTTCGTCACGTGGCCCACGAGCACTGTAGCGATGCCCTTGACCTTCGCAATCCGCATAAACCGGGCGGTACATTCCCGCACCTGCGATACGCTTCCCGGAGCACTTGAAATATCCGGCTGATACACCGTCTGAATGGAGTCAATGACCACAAACTGCGGCTGCACGCTTTCAATCGCTTCCTCCACACTCTCCAGATTCGTCTCGCAAAGCACAAACAGCTCCGGGGATAAGGCCCCTAGGCGGTCAGCACGAAGCTTGGTCTGGCGAACCGATTCCTCTCCCGAGATATACAGCACCCGCAGCCCGCGATTAGCCAGCTGATTCGAGGTTTGGAGAAGCAGGGTTGATTTGCCGATGCCCGGATCACCGCCGACAAGCACAAGTGAACCCGGGACGAGTCCGCCGCCGAGTACTCTGTTCAGCTCTATAATGCCGGTCTCGATCCGGGGCTCCTTGCCGCTCTCCACATTCAGGATGGATACGGGCTTCTCTTTACTATGAAATACGGGCGAATTCATGCCCTGTGTCTTGATTACCGTCTCGGTTTCTTCCACCATGGAGTTCCAGGCCTGACAGCCTGGGCATTTGCCGTACCATTTCGGCGATTCATAGCCGCAGTCGGTACAATAAAACTTGGTTTTGGATTTAGCCATGTTCTCTCCTTTATGATGACCATCCTTTACAAAAAACCATAAGTCTTTTGCGAATTAGGCATTACTCAAAGTTTACCATTGATCACAAACCAACGTAAAGGCAAATCGGGAATCCTCTCCTTGATTATCGGTCTGTTTTTCCTAAAGCCTTACTGTATATACAAAAAAAGCAGGCCTTCGCGCATCATGCATCGGCCTGCTTCTTCAATCGCGATCACAGCAGAGGAGCATGCTGCCGGCTGTCGCCGGCAACTTTTACTCTCCTGCCTGATGAGATCCTGTATCTTATTATGACTTGGGTTACTCCTGCTGCGCCGGGGCAGCCTGCGTTTTGGTTACGGTCAACGCGCCTTCGCTCTCGTCGATCAGCAGCTGATCTCCTTTGGAGATATTGCCCTTCAGCAGCTCCTCGGACAAACGATCCTCTATATGCTTCTGAATCGCTCTGCGGAGCGGACGGGCACCGAATGCCGGATCATAGCCTTCCTTCGCCAGGAATGCCTTTGCTTGATCGGTCAGCTCGAACTCCACATTGAAGTCACGCAGCCGCTTCTTCAGCTCATCCGACATCAGCGTCACAATCTCGCCGATGTGCTTCTCTTCCAGGGAGTGGAACACGATGATTTCATCAATCCGGTTCAGGAATTCAGGACGGAAGCTCTTCTTCAGCTCATCCATGACCTTGCCCTTCATGTTGTTATAATCATGGCCCGCATCCAGCGATGCCGTGAAGCCGAGGGTAGAGTTACGCTTGATCGCTTCCGCTCCAACGTTAGAGGTCAGAATGATCAGCGTGTTGCGGAAGTCAACAACCCGGCCCTTGGAATCGGTCAAGCGTCCATCCTCCAGCACTTGCAGCAGGATGTTAAACACTTCCGGATGAGCCTTCTCAATCTCATCAAGCAGGACGACGGAATAAGGCTTGCGGCGAACCTTCTCGGTCAGCTGGCCGCCCTCATCATAGCCGACATATCCTGGAGGCGCTCCAACGAGCCTCGAAGTCGAGTGCTTCTCCATGTACTCGGACATGTCGATCCGCACCACGGCGTTCTCATCGCCGAACATGGCTTCTGCCAATGCACGGGCAAGCTCAGTCTTACCTACACCGGTTGGACCGAGGAAGATGAAGGAGCCCATTGGGCGCTTCGGATCCTTCAGGCCAGCGCGGGAGCGGCGTACGGCACGGCTGACTGCCTTGACGGCTTCCTCCTGGCCAATGACCCGGCTGTGAAGCAGCTGCTCCATGTTCAGCAGGCGCTCGGTCTCTTCTTCCTTCAGCTTGTTCACAGGAATACCGGTCCAGATGGCTACCACATCCGCAATATCCTCCGGAGTTACCTCGGAATCTGTACGTCCCTGCTTCTCTTTCCACTGGTTCTTCGTCACTTCCAGCTCTTCACGCAGCTTCTGCTCCGTATCACGGAGCGCCGCAGCCTTCTCAAACTCCTGGCTCTGTACAGCAGCATCCTTCTCCTTGCGGATATCCTCCAGACGAGATTCCTGATCCTTCAGGTTCGGTGGAATGGTGTACGTATGCAGCCTTACCTTCGAGCCTGCTTCATCAATCAGATCGATCGCTTTATCTGGCAGGAAGCGGTCTGTAATATAACGGTCGGACAAGCGTACCGCCTGTTCAATCGCTTCATCGGTAATTTTGACACGGTGATGCGCTTCATACCGGTCACGCAGACCGTACAGAATCTGGATGGCCTCTTCCGGAGACGGCTGATCCACCGTAATCGGCTGGAAGCGGCGCTCCAGTGCAGCATCCTTCTCGATGTACTTGCGGTACTCATCCAGGGTAGTTGCCCCGATGCACTGCAGCTCGCCCCGAGCCAGAGAAGGCTTCAGAATGTTGGAGGCATCAATAGCTCCTTCTGCGCCGCCCGCACCAATCAGCGTATGCAATTCGTCGATAAACAGAACAATATTGCCTGCCTGGCGAATCTCGTCCATGATTTTCTTCAGGCGGTCCTCGAACTCACCGCGATATTTCGTACCGGCCACCACGGAGCCCATATCGAGCGTCATCACTCGCTTGTCACGCAGCGTTTCCGGAATTTCATTATTAATAATTTTCTGGGCCAGGCCTTCGGCGATTGCCGTCTTACCTACCCCTGGCTCACCAATCAGCACCGGATTGTTCTTCGTCCGGCGGCTCAGCACCTGAATAACGCGCTCAATTTCCTTGCTGCGCCCGATTACCGGGTCCAGATTGCCTTCCTTCGCAATCGCTGTAAGATCACGCGCCAGGCTGTCCAGCGTTGGCGTATTGACATTTTGCGGCTGGCCGTGATGGCTCGAAACCGCTTCGCTGCTGCCAAGCAGCTGCAGCACCTGCTGACGCGCTTTGTTCAGGCTGATGCCCAGATTGTTCAGCACCCGTGCAGCCACACCTTCGCCTTCGCGAATGAGTCCCAGCAGAATATGCTCGGTGCCCACATACGTGTGGCCCAGCTTCCGCGCCTCATCCATCGAGAGCTCAATGACCTTCTTCGCTCTTGGGGTGTAGGCAATATTCGTCGGCTGTTCCTGACCGCGTCCGATCAAGGTCTCTACCTCATCCTGAATCTTCTCAAGACCCAGTCCAAGACCGATCAATGCTTTGGCGGCAATACCGTCGCCTTCCCGGATTAATCCGAGCAAAATATGTTCTGTACCGATATTATTATGGCCAAGCCGTACTGCTTCTTCCTGAGCCAGTGCGAGCACCTTCTGTGCACGTTCCGTAAATCTGCCAAACATCATAAGTATTGCACCTCCATGATTGATGGTTGTATTGATTTTAAACGCAGCGCCGTCATTTTGCAAAATGGTTTAGCAAGGCTCCTGCTGCTGCCCGCTTAGCGTCTGCCGAATCAGCTTCGCCCGGCAAGAGTCCCGGTCGCCCAGATGGATGCTCTCCCCGAATTTCTTTTGCAGAAATCCGGGCTGGGTCATCACGTTCAGCTCATTCATCACGGAGCTGGACGGACCGTCCAGCAGACCCAAATCCACGCCAAGACGAACGTCGGACAGGCGCTGCGCAGCTTCCTTAGACTCCATCACAGCTGCATAGGACAAAATGCCATATGATCTCATAACCCGGTCCGTAATCCGCAGCCGGGAGTCGTTCAGCAGCTTCGCGCGCGCATTTTTCTCATGTTCGATAATTTGCAGCACGACGCTGTGCAGGTTATCTATAATTTCATGCTCGGTCTGTCCGAGCGTAATTTGATTCGATATTTGAAAAAGATTGCCGAGTGCTTCACTGCCCTCGCCATAAATTCCGCGCACCGTCAAGCCAACCTGGGATACCGCCGACAGAATCCGATTAATCTGCTGGGTCATGACCAGCGCGGGCAGATGCATCATAACTGACGCTCGAAGGCCGGTGCCGACATTGGTAGGGCAGCTCGTCATATAGCCGCGCTTGTCGTCAAACGCATAATCGAGCTTCTCTTCAAAAGCATCATCAAGCTCTGTGGCCTTCTCCCAAGCCTCCATGACCTGAAAGCCAGGATACAGGCACTGGATGCGTAAATGATCCTCTTCATTAATCATAATACTGATAGATTCATCGTCGTTTAACACGACTGCCCCGTTTCTCGACTCATTGGCAAGGTTCGGGCTGATCAGATGCTTCTCGACAAGCACCTTCTTATCCAGGTCGTCCAGCTCATCCAGATGGATGATGTGAAAGGCAGGAGTCCCCTCCTCGCACAGCCCTTCCTGGATCACCCCGGTCAGGATGCTCAGCACCTCACCGGACTGCTGGTTGGTCGCTAGCAGCGGGAACGGAAGCTGACGCAGATTGCGTGCTACCCGCACCCGGGTACTGATGACAATATCAGAATCCTGACCGCTTCCGCGCATCCACTCGCTGAGTGCGTGTTCGGTGAACCGGAGATTCGACATCACGCATTCCTCCTACTAAAATAAATGCAGCTTGTAAGCAAAGAGACCGACTAAACTACGGGGTCAGCCCCTTCTCTAACTCCCGGATCTGGTCGCGGATTTGCGCGGCCGTTTCGAATTCTTCCTGAACAATGTGTTCATGCAGCTCTTTTTTCAGCTCGGCGATCTTCCGCTTTGTCTGAATGCGTCCACCGCTTCGCTTCGGCACCTTGCCGACATGCGTGGTGCTGCCGTGCACCCTTTTGAACAAGGGATCCAGGCGATCCGAGAAATAGCTGTAGCAGGAGCTGCAGCCGAAGCGGCCCAGCTTGCTGAACTGGGTATAGGTCATCCCGCATTCCTCACACCTTGGAACCTGAGGTGCTTTGGCGCCGGACAGCTGCCCTTTACCCGATGGATCCAGATCCAGCAGGCCGGAGAGCAGGCTGTGGATCGAGAAGCCATTCGCCGTTCCGGGGATCATCTCCCCCTTCTCCCTCGCACAGGTCTCGCAAAAATGGAATTCCGTCTTCTCGCCATTCACAATCTTCGTAAAATGAAGCGTCGCCGGACGGATTCCGCATTCCTGGCACACCATACTCATTCACTCTCCCCTCTACAATAGACCGTGTTTACTTGCCCAGCAGCGACAGCAGCATCGCCTTCATGACCCGGGAACGGAGCTCATCGCGATAAGGAAGCTTCAGATTCAGACACTCCCTGGATATCGCACCCCGCATCAGACAGGCCTCCCGCTTGCTCAGAAATCCGGATTCCTCCAGCTGGTAGATCAGCCCTTCCGCTGCAGTCTGGTCTATATGGCTGCCGATACTGTGATGTAGATGATGGTGCAGCTCCGTGTGCTGAGGCAGCTCGATCCGCTGAATGCGAATGTAGCCGCCGCCGCCTCGCTTGCTCTCCACCAAATACCCTTTCTCCAAGGTGAAACGGGTCTGGATGACATAATTAATCTGGGAAGGGACGCACGAAAATTGCTCGGCTAGATCATTCCGCTGAATTTCGATCGTGCCTTCCTTACTGTCCTGTAGACTGCCCTTTAAATATTGTTCGATAATATCCGAGATATTACGCATGTTGTTCATCCTCCACTGATTGAAACGCTAAGCCGTCTTCATCTTACACGTGTCGCACAGAGTCTTGCTCCTGGTTATGTTTAACCACCTGCAAACCATTAGAATCCCTTTTCGCTGACTTTGACTTTCTTTGACTTTGATAATATTATAGCATATTTTTATGATTTGCCAAGAGCTCCGTTATCATTTTTAACCGGGCTGTTGGAGAATATTCATGCCGCTTCAAAATTCACCCTTACCAGCCTTGCCTCACCCTTTATCCTGCCAAAAAAGCCCCTGCCGTACAGCGGCAGCATCTGCTGCCCTTGCACGGCATAGGGGATAGGGAATCCGGGCGCTGCCGGAACTGTTATGATCGTATTCTCTCACATCAAGCGCGCTTTAGCTTACTTCTACTTTACGCTCAATCAGCTTCTTCGTGAAATACACAAGAACGGCTACCACGATCAGCTCCAGAAGCAGCGGTCCCCAGGGGATTTCCGTGATGGGTCTAACCGGGGAGGCTGCAGACTCCTGGACACCGATTTGGAGCACAAAGATTTTGTTCGTCCAGGCGTTCGGTTCCCCTTCAATCCGGTCACCCAGCCAGGAAACGACGCTTGGAATCGCAATGGACAGCGCAATGCCGAGCCACAGGCCTCCTTTTGCAGAAAATACTCTTGCCACCGTTACACAGAAGAGCACCGTAACCACAAAGGAAGTAAATTGCCACAAAAGTGCAAGAATCATCAAAGTCCAATCCAGCCAGTGTAACACGCCAACCTGCATGAATGCCTGCCAATTCTCACTCCAAAGCACCAGAATATGAGCACTTATCAGCAGCACAATAAAGAACAGCGCCATCCAGGACTGCACAACGGTAGAGATCATCCCGGAGGATACCGGGACCGGAAGCAGGCGCCGGCTGTAAGAGCGGATATTATGGTCAAATGTCTTAAACACAATGATTTGCAGGATGACCCCCGTCATGGCATAGGCCACCATGCTAAGAACCAATGTCACTTCATCCTTCCAGTACCCCAGACTATTCAGCGTAAGCATGACGCCCTGCAGAAGAACCAGCACCGTGATCAGAGCCAGCACCGCTCTTCCATTCCGTTTCCAGTCATATTTCAGTAGCCTAATCATTCCGCAAACACCTCTTTAAACATCTCGTCAACACTTTTGCCATGCTTTAGGCGCAGCTGCTCAACTTCCTCATGCATGACCATTTCACCGTCCCGGATAAAGACAATCTCATCAAAAATCCGCTCAATATCCCGCACCAAATGCGTAGATATGATAATGCTGCTGTCCTCATGATAAAACTCCACAATGGCATCCAAAATCTTGCCTCGCGCTACCGGATCTACGCCGCCAATCGGCTCGTCAAGCAAGTACAGAGCAGCATTGCGGGACAGCGCAAGCGTCAGCTGAAGCCGCTCGTTCATGCCCTTTGACAGTGCACTGATCTTGTCCTCCTGCTTCAGATTCATAAACTCCAGCATATGTGTCGCTTTCTCCATATCAAAATCGACGTAGAAATCACGGTAAAACATCAGCGCGTCCTTCACCTTCATCCATGATTCTGTCAGCGGACGGTCTGGCATGAACGAGACCATACTTTTTGTCTTCGGTCCCGCAGGAAGCCCCTGAACCTCCACACTTCCGGAGGAAGGGGAGAGCAGACCTGCGGCCATTTTCATCAGGGTGCTTTTGCCGCTTCCGTTACTCCCCAGCAGTCCGATAATTTTTCCGCTTCCGACTGTCAAGGAAATGTCTTGCAGCGCAGTCTTGCGGCCATATTGCTTGGAAGCCCCTTTGAATTGAAGCAGATGCTCTACCATTAGCTCTTCCTCCCGTTGAATTCTCCGGTTCTGAATGCGTCCGAGACGATGGACAGAATATCCTGCTCCTGAAATCCGAGCTCTTTCATTTCTGTAATAAAATGCTGAATCAGATCTCCAGCCATTTCTTTTTTAATGCTCATGATTTTGGATTCCTCACTTGTGACATACCGGCCGAGCCCCCGCTTGGTCTCCACGATCTCTTCACGCTCCAGTTCCTGAAAGGTACGCTGTACGGTGTTGGGATTGATTTGCAGCAAGGAGGCAAGCTCACGCACAGACGGGATTTTGTCTCCCGACTGAAGCTTGCCGGTAATGATCTCTTTTTTGATGTAATTCATAATCTGAATATATATGGGCAGGTTGTTGTCAAATTCTATACTCACTGGGGTCTTCTCCTTTCAGCCGCTTGGGTAAGGGCTGCACCCGTCCTGGCTTTACCGCTTATGCAACATCACGCTTGTGAAACGTCCAGAAGCCGACCGCCAGAAACAGCAGCAGGTATACGGCCAGCAAGGAGGCCGAGAAGGTTAGTGACATTCCCGGAAGAGGCCCTGTTCCTCCATCCCTGTATATGGACAAATCTACGTTCACGAACGGCAGATATTTATACCAATTGTATCGGGTTAATAGCTGGTTTGCCAGACCCTGTGCCACAATCAGGAACATGCCGATGCCGATGGCTGCGCCGGTGGAGCGGGTCACAATACTGACGACAAAGGTAATCGTTACATACAGGAGAGTGTACACCAGACTGTAGAGCGTACTCCACAGCAAATCTATGAAGGTCATATTTCCACCCGATGCTTCAAAAAAGAGCGCTCCCGCCGCCAACCCCGCTGCCAGCGTGAAAGCAGCCAGCGTCACAAGATACATCAAAATTGCTGTATACTTGGAGGCCAGGATCTTGCTGCGACTTTGTGCACGGACAAGCAGCAGCTTAATGGTTCCGAAGCTGAATTCCATCGACACCAGACCCGCTGTAGATACGATCGCCAGCAAAGTCATCATCTGCCCCATTCCTTGGGTGCTTACGGCCAGTTGGGCAAATTCCAATGTCGTACTAGAGCCGGAGGCAAATGAATCGATCAGGTATGCGATGCCAAAAGCCATGGCTGCCAGCAGAGCATACGGGAGAACAAAGCTTTTCTTTTTAAACATCTTCAGCCATTCGTTGATGGTCAGCTTTACAAAGCTACGCAATACGGCCGCCTCCCGTCCATTTTAAAAATTCTTCTTCCAGCGTTTCCTTCACTTCGGTGATCCGGTAGAGAAGGATCTTATGCTCTACCAGCCGCTGTACCATGACAGGGATGAAGTCGTCTTTCAGCCTCAGGATCAGCTCCGGCTGGTCTGTAGGCTGATTCAGCACCGTAACCTCCTGCATGCTCCGAATGACCTCCAGGGCAGCGTCAGCCTGATTTACACGAATGCACACTGTGACCCAGCCCTCCTGATTCTGCCCCTGGCCCATGACCCGTTCTGTCACCAGCCTGCCTTCTTGTATAACGACCACACGGCTGCACATCAGCTCAATCTCCGATAAAAGATGGCTTGAAACGAGGACTGCTATCCCTTCTTCTTTGGCAATCTGCTTCAGATAATCTCTCATCTCGCGAATGCCTGCCGGATCAAGGCCATTCGTCGGTTCATCGAGGATCAGGATGGTCGGGTTATGCAGGAGGGCTTGAGCAATACCCAGGCGCTGCCTCATCCCGAGGGAGTAGGAACGAACCTTTTTATGGATGGCATCCTGTAAGCCTACAAGCTGCACGACCTCGTGCAGTCTGGATTCTGCAATCCCTTCACTCATCCGCTGATACTGCCTCAGATTGTCATAGCCGCTCATATAGGGATAAAACTCCGGGTTCTCAATGATACCCCCGATATGGGAAATGGCTTGTGTAAATTCACTGCGGATGCTGTGTCCATGCACTGTGACATCCCCTTTCGAGATCCGGATCAGCCCGACGATCATTCGAATGGTCGTCGTCTTGCCGGCTCCGTTCGGACCGAGAAGTCCTACCACCTCGCCGCGGCGGATGTCAAAAGACAGGTTATCGACAATATTGCGATTGCCGATCGTTTTGGTAATTGATTTCGCACTGAGTACCACTTCATTGCTATTTTTGGTCATACTTCCACCCCTTGCTTGTGTTAGTGTTATAGTTAGATAGTACACTAGGATAGCGAGACTGTCAATGGGCGCTTGTGATGATAAAGCAAAAAAAACCGTTACTGCATTAGCTGCAGTAACGGTTTCTTCTTTGCTTGGCGGCGTCCTACTCTCCCGGGACCCTGCGGTCCAAGTACCATCGGCGCTGGAAGGCTTAACGTTCGTGTTCGGGATGGGTACGCGTGGAACCCTTCCGCCATCACCACCAAACATGATTTTTCGGAGCATAGCTCTTCAAAATCGCTGCGAGAAAATATCAAACCTTGATATTCACCCTCAGTGTGCTCAGATGTTTGATCACCTGAAAACTAGATACGAAACGAATGTGCGTTGTTAGATTGATCATTAGCGTAATGCTTTCGTAGCTAGCTTTGCTTCGCAAAGCTCTGCGGATGCTTCCGAAGCTAGCTTTGCTTCGTAAAGCTTGTAGGATAAGCCCTCGACCGATTAGTATTGGTCAGCTCCATGCATTGCTGCACTTCCACCTCCAACCTATCTACCTCGTGGTCTTCAAGGGGTCTTACGTATTGGGAAATCTCATCTTGAGGGGGGCTTCACGCTTAGATGCTTTCAGCGCTTATCCCTTCCGTACGTAGCTACCCAGCCATGCTCCTGGCGGAACAACTGGTGCACCAGCGGTACGTCCATCCCGGTCCTCTCGTACTAAGGACAGCTCCTCTCAAATTTCCTACGCCCACGACAGATAGGGACCGAACTGTCTCACGACGTTCTGAACCCAGCTCGCGTACCGCTTTAATGGGCGAACAGCCCAACCCTTGGGACCTACTTCAGCCCCAGGATGCGATGAGCCGACATCGAGGTGCCAAACCTCCCCGTCGATGTGGACTCTTGGGGGAGATAAGCCTGTTATCCCCAGGGTAGCTTTTATCCGTTGAGCGATGGCCCTTCCATGCGGTACCACCGGATCACTAAGCCCGACTTTCGTCCCTGCTCGACTTGTAGGTCTCGCAGTCAAGCTCCCTTATGCCTTTGCACTCTTCGAATGATTTCCAACCATTCTGAGGGAACCTTGGGGCGCCTCCGTTACTCTTTAGGAGGCGACCGCCCCAGTCAAACTGCCCGCCTGACACTGTCCTCGCACCGGATCACGGTACCAAGTTAGAACCTAGATACGATCAGGGTGGTATCCCAACGGCGCCTCCACAGAAGCTGGCGCTCCTGCTTCAACGGCTCCCACCTATCCTGTACAGATCGTACCCAAATCCAATATCAAGCTGCAGTAAAGCTCCATGGGGTCTTTCCGTCTTGTCGCGGGTAACCTGCATCTTCACAGGTATTAAAATTTCACCGGATCTCTCGTTGAGACAGCGCCCAAGTCGTTACGCCATTCGTGCGGGTCAGAATTTACCTGACAAGGAATTTCGCTACCTTAGGACCGTTATAGTTACGGCCGCCGTTTACTGGGGCTTCGGTTCACAGCTTCGGATTGCTCCTAACCGCTCCCCTTAACCTTCCAGCACCGGGCAGGCGTCAGCCCGTATACTTCGCCTTACGGCTTCGCACAGACCTGTGTTTTTGCTAAACAGTCGCTTGGGCCTTTTCACTGCGGCCCCCTCGTGCTATTCACACTACCGGGGCACCCCTTCTCCCGAAGTTACGGGGTCATTTTGCCGAGTTCCTTAACGAGAGTTCTTCCGCGCGCCTTAGAATTCTCTTCTCGCCTACCTGTGTCGGTTTGCGGTACGGGCACCTTCACCTGACTAGAGGCTTTTCTTGGCAGTGTGAGATCATGACCTTCGCTACTGTAATTTTCGCTCCCCATCACAGCCCAGCCTTAGAAGTGTGCGGATTTGCCTACACACCAGCCTCACTGCTTAGACGGACATCCATCAGTCCGCGTCACTACCCTCCTGCGTCACCCCATCGTTCATAACGGCTTACGGTGGTACAGGAATTTCAACCTGTTGTCCT
>NZ_CP040396.1:4285000-4475055 GCF_005577435.1 Paenibacillus algicola
TTGTCTCCTATATCCCGGTAACGACCGGCGAATATGGCCCGGCCATCGTAAATGAGCCCAAGGGAGGCGCTTAGGTTGAGACATCTGTTCATTGTGGGAGACAGCATCTCTATCCAGTACGGTCCTTTTTTGAAGCCGCTGGTGGAATCGTACTTTCATTATGACCGCAAGCGCGGAGAGAAGCAGGCACTGGCCGATCTCGACCAGCCCGTAGGCGCCAACGGAGGCGACAGCAGCCGGGTGCTGGACTATCTAACCCAGGAACAGCACCAGGGCGTGTCCTATGATCTGCTGCTGCTTAACTGTGGACTGCATGATATCAAGACCGATCCGCTCACCGGCGAGAGACAAATATCTCCTGCCCGTTACCGGGATAACCTGGAGCGGATTATCCAAACAGCGCGCAGCATGGCCAAGGCCCTGATCTGGGTGAGCACCACTGACATTATTGATGATATTCATAATTCGCAGAGCACCTCCTTTCACCGCTTTCACCGGGATGTGCTGGAATATAACGAGATTGCATCGCAGGTCATGGAGCAGCATGAGGTGCCGATCATTGATTTGTACACGTTTACGCTGCAATTCGGAGCTGACGCTTATCGGGACCATGCTCATTTCACCGAGGAGGTCCAGCGCCGCCAAGCTGAATTTATCGCGGATTATCTGATGGGCTCAGGCCTTCACGCCTCTTCATCGGCAGAGTAGCTTCTTGCTGCAGCACCCTGCCATGACGAGGTAAGGGGAACCCGGCCGTTTGTATACCACGACAATTTATCCACGGGGAGACACAAAATGTGATGAAATACAGCTACTTGAAAAAATTGTTTATGTACAGTTTATTCTTGGGTGCCCTGCCTGTCATCGTCATGGGTGTATTCTCGTATGACCGGACCTCAACCGTGGTTGAGCAAAAGGTCAATGAGGCCAACCGGCAGATTTTGAGCTCGGCCATGAATAGCATTGATCATAAACTGGAAACCGCATATGTTATGGCAACACAGTTCACCAATTCTACCCAGGCCGTTTCCGCCCTGAATATGGACCTTGACCGGTCCCAATTTGAAACCGTCTCCGAGCTGATCAAGACGATTCAGGGATTTCAAGTGTTTGATTATGTGGCGAGTGTCCATTTTGTGAATCTGGAGAAGCGTTGGGTTATTACCAATAAAGGACTGGAGCGCCTGGACGAAGAGGAAGAGCTGGCCGAATGGACGGCGCTGCTGTCAGAGCCCCGAAATACACAATGGGTGACCAGCGCCAGCGGCGGCATCAGCCTGATCAAGCCGCTGCCTTTTCTGACCACGAAGTCACCTCCCCAAGGGGCCTTTGTCATGCGGTTCTCCCCGCGGCTGTTTAACTCGCTCGTCCGCAGTGAAAGCTACGGGGATACCGTCATTTATAACGAGAATATGGAGCTAATATTCCGGAATTCAGAAACGCTGAGCTCTCCGGAGCAGCAGGATCAGCTGGAGCTGAAGCTAAGCGCAGAGTCCGGAGAAACCTCGCAGCAGGAGAACGTTCGGTTCGAGCTGGCCGGTGCTCCTGCTCTGGCTATGGTGGAGGACTCTGTCTTTAACGGCTGGAAATATGTATCCCTCGTACACTTGTCCGATATTACCGAGGAATCGAAGGCCATTGGCTGGGTCACTCTGCTGATGTGCCTGGTCATTCTGAGCATTACGCTGGGGCTTGCCTGGCAGGGCTCGAAGATGTTCTACTCTCCCATTCGCGTGCTTCGGGATCTCGTGGCGGATTCGGACGATGCTCATCCGCAGGCCTCCGATGAGCTGCAATATATCCGCACCGGGATTCAGGGGCTGCTCGGGAACAAGCTGGAGCTGCAAAAGCAGCTGCAGAAGCAGTTTCCTTATCTGCATGAGCTGTTTGTAATGAAGCTGTTTCTCGGTCAATGGAGCAACAAGGAGATTCAGGAGCATATTGAACGATACAATATTGATTCGGATTGGGAGCAATTCAGTGTATTTACCCTCAAGATTTATTCTTTGGAGCATTCCCGCTTCGACGAAGAGGATTCAAGCCTGATTCTTTACGCCATTCTAAACATGATGGAGGAAATTCTCACGCCGTCACAGCCTTTTAAGCCGGTCATTATGAATGAAAGCTGTGCCGCAGTGTTCGTCAGTCCTCGCAGCGCAGAGGGCCCGGCACCGGAGGAGCTTCTGATGCAGACCTGCAAGGAGATTGAGGACAAAATCCAAGCCTTCCTGGGACTGGACATCCAGCTTGGAGTCAGTCGGCCGCACACCCAGCTGGAGCAGGTGTCTATGGCGTTCGCCGAATCCACCGCTGCGCTGCGCTTCTGTCAGCGGACTGGTTACCGCGGTGTGATGAAGTCTGAGGACGTGGATCCTGGCAGACTTCCGCAAATGACTTATCCGGCCCACTGGGAGCAGGAGCTGCTGGAGGCGCTGCAAAGTGAAGACCGCGAGGCTGCAAAAGAGCTGGTGGACCGCATTTTGACAGAGGTCGAGACCCGGCAGTACACCTTGATGGAAGCCCAGGTGCTGTTCTACCAGCTGCTGGTCAAGATGATGAGCCTGCTGCAATGGGATGAGCAGTCGCTGAAGAAAATGCTGCTGGATGTGGAGTACGTTCAGGCGATGTTCCGTACCACTACGTTCGAGGAGCTGGGTCAGTGGTTTACCTCCGTCGGCATGGAGCAGCTATTCCAGCTGCTCTCCACCCGGGAAGAATCGCATCAAGGCCAGATTGCCCAGCAGATCAAGCAGCTGGTACAAAGCCGCTTTGAAGAGAATTTAACGCTGGAAGCCATTGCCGATCTGATGAACTTCAATGCCAATTATCTAAGCCGCGTCTTCAAGAAGGAAGTAGGCATGAGCTTCAGCGAATATATGGCGATCACCAAGCTGGAGATGGCCAAGCATTTGCTGACGACCAGTGATCTGAAGGTGCAGGAGGTTGCCGAGAAGCTTCACTATCAGAGCACCACTGCCTTCATCCGGTACTTCCGAAAAATGGAAGGCATGACCCCTTCCAGTTACCGGAAAATGAACGAATAGCATCTGAAAGCGCATCCTCTTCCACTCAGGGGATGCGCTTTTGTGTCTATAATCATTATCTCGACATGTGCAGCAGATGACCTTCACACCGGGCTTTTCGGCACTTTTTTGGCCATTCCAGGGATTATTATGCCTATTTCATATGCACCAGACGACCCCCGAGATGTGATGAAGGTGCATATAGACTATTGATCCGGATGGGGTTAAGGTTGGTGTACAAAAGCAAAGAGGAGGAAGCCACATGCAGCGCATTCAAAACAATCAACGAAGCTGGCGGCGTGATTTGCTGAGAGACCGTTGGTTATATGTAATGCTGTTACCCGGCATTATTTATTTTCTAGTCTATAAGTACTTACCCATGTGGGGCGTGATCATTGCCTTTCAAAACTATTCCCCTGCACTGGGCATTCTGGACAGCGCCTGGGTCGGACTGAAGCACTTCAATCGATTGTTCTCCGAGCCTACCTTCTGGCAGCTGTTCCGCAACACCTTATTATTGTCGCTGTACCAGATCGTCTTCTTCTTCCCGATTCCGATCATTCTCGCTCTCATGCTGAATGAGCTGAAGAATCAGGTGTTCAAGCGGTTCGTACAGACGATCATCTACATTCCGCACTTTGTATCCTGGGTCGTTATCGTCGGTATCAGTTATTTGTTCCTCACACCTGAAGGCGGTTTCATCAATGAAGCCATCGCAGCAACGGGGAATGACAAGGTCAACTTCCTGATGAGTGAAGACTGGTTCAGAACGCTTCAAATCGGCCAGGTCATCTGGAAAGAAGCTGGATGGGGTACAATCATCTTCCTGGCAGCCTTGGCCGGTGTCGATCCTCAGCTGTATGAAGCAGCCCGGATGGACGGTGCAAACCGCTGGAGACAGCTGTGGCACATTACACTGCCTGCGCTGAAGAGCACCATCATTATCCTGTTTATCCTGAGACTTGGCGATATTCTGGAGCAGGGCGCCGAGCATATCTTGCTCTTGCTCAACGCGCTTAACCGTCAAGTTGGTGAAGTTTTTGACACATATGTCTACACGGTGGGCTTGCTGCAAGGTAACTTCAGTTACAGCGCCGCGGTCGGACTATTCAAATCACTCGTCGGCCTGATCCTCGTACTTGTTGCGAATTATACAGCCAAGAAGGCAGGCGAAGAGGGGGTGTTTTAGATCATGTCTAACAGTGCAATGAAAGAAACTGCAGGTGAAAAGGCGTTTGACTGGGTCAATATGTTTCTATTGCTCGTCATTTCACTAGTCATGCTGTTCCCGTTCGTTTACATTACGGCCCTGTCCTTCTCCGATGAGAAGAGCATTGCCGAGGGTGGATTGATCCTGTTTCCCAAGGGCTTCTCTCTAGCCGCCTATAAATACATTTTCTCGACAGACACTTTGATGCAGGGTCTCTATAACTCGATTCTGATCACCGTCGGCGGAACCATCGTCAACCTGGTCATGACGAGCCTGATGGCTTACCCGCTTTCGAAGGTACATCTGAGAGGACGTAAACTGATCCTGATGTTCGTAGTATTCACCATCCTGTTCAGCGGTGGCTTGATCCCGACGTTCCTCGTGGTAAAATGGACCGGACTGCTTGACAGCCTATGGTCGGTTATCATCCCGACCTCGATCAGTGCCTTCTATCTGATCATTCTCAAGAACTTTTTCCAGCAAATTCCGGATGGACTTGAAGAATCCGCCAAGATTGACGGCGCCAACGACCTGGTCGTGCTCGTTCGTATCGTCCTGCCGTTGTCTTTGCCCGCTATGGCTACCTTCGCGCTGTTCTATGCGGTCAGTCACTGGAACATGTACTTCCAGGCAATCCTGTACATTAGCGATAACACCAAGTGGCCGATTCAGGTGCTCCTGAGACAGATTGTTATCCTGTCCCAAAGCTCCGTAGGCTCAAGCTCATCCCTGGATGAAACGGTGCTTCCACCACAGTCCATCAAAATGGCCGTAATCGTGTTTGCAACGATTCCAATCATGCTCGTGTATCCGTTTTTACAGAAGCATTTTGCCAAAGGCGTCATGCTTGGCTCTGTGAAGGGCTAAATAGATAAGGGAGGTTATGTTCATGAAAAAGAAAGGTAAAGTTTTCAGCTTATTGTCCACTGCGTTACTTGTTGGCGTTGTAGGCTGCAGTAATGGAGGCTCCACAGCCAACGAGGGTAACGGCACGAATGCCGATTCTGACAAGCCATTTGAAATGAGCTTACTGTTCCACTATGAGACGGAGCCGCCAAAGAATGACTCCGACATTATGAAGATGATCGAAGAGTACACCAATACCAATATCGACGTTCAATCGGTTCCATCTTCAACCAGCGCAGAGAAGTTCAACGTTACTGTCGCTTCCGGCAACTTCCCGACTGCGATCAAAACGTTCTACGAAGTACCGGTTGTCAATGCGATCAAAACCGGCGTGTTCTGGGAAATCGGCCCTTACCTGAAAGACTACCCGAACCTGTCTGCGATCAACCCGCAGGTGTATGACAACATGAAGGTCCAAGGTAAAATTTATGGCGTTCCATCCGTTCGTGACTTGGCGCGGAACACCATGACGTACCGTAAAGACTGGCTGGAAAAGCTCGGTCTGCCGGAGCCAACAACCGTGGATGAATTCTACAACATGCTTAAAGCGTTCACTACTCAGGATCCGGACGGTAACGGGAAAGACGATACCTACGGCCTGATCGAAAATAACGCACTGTTCAACATGGATATGATCACCGCTTACTTCGGTGCACCGAACCAGTGGGGCGTGGAAGATGGCAAGCTGATTCCATCCTTCCAAACCGAAGCTTATCTGGAGGCGCTGCAATTCTACCGCAAGCTGTTTGACGAGAAGATTATTAACCAGGACTTCCCGATTACATCCCGTGATAACTGGTTCAAGCTGTGGGATTCCGGTAAAGCCGGCACCATGCGCCAGGTAACCAGCACAGCAGTAGCCCGCGAACGCGGCGCACAGAAGGTAGATCCGAATGCGAAGGTCGACATGGTTTCCTTGCTTGAAGGACCACGCGGCACTGCAATCTACTCCGAAGCAGGAAACAACGGCTTCTTCCTGATCTCCAAGTCTGCGGTGAAAACCGAAGAAGAGCTGAAGAAAGTGCTGGAATTCTTCGACAAGCTGATGGATGAAGAAATGTCCAACCTCTTCTACTGGGGTCTGGAAGGTCAAACCTACACCGTTACGGATGGTAAAGCTCAGCATACCGACAAAGAAGCTTTTGACAGAATGCTCTCCCCTTACACCCAGCTGGCTGTAGGCAAGCTGATCGACAACGCGACACCAGGCGTGCTGCAGCCACTGGAGCAGCAAGCACTGGATATGAACAAAGAGAACGAAGCGGTCGCTCTGGCGAACCCGGCCCTGACTCTGGATTCCGAAACGAATACCGAGAAAGGTGCTCAGCTGATGAAGATTATCGAGGATGCCCGCATCAAGTTTATCCTGGGTGAAATCGACGAAGCCGGCTGGCAGGCTGCTGTAGATCAATGGAAGAAAGACGGCGGTCAGCAAATCATGGATGAATTCACTGCCGCTTACAATGAAGTGAACAAGTAAGCTTCCTTCTAGATTAACGAAAAACCGGTCCCGCTTTGGCGGGGCCGGTTTTTTGTGTTTGAGCTCCACAGACCTCAATAATCATAAGCTTGTAGTCATGTAAGCGCAATCAATTTGTCAAGAGGAAGCGTTATCATTTATATAATCATTATCTGTACAGATCCATGTAAACCCTTTCATATTAAGGTTTTTCACCGCTCCATTTCCCAGCTTTATCATGATATGTCTCTTTTCCAATATGCATTATAACACTTGCAAGGTGTGCGGAAGATGTACATAGACTATGGAGCTAACTGCGTTTAACGTGATATACAACAGGAAACAGCAGGCGGTCCTAAGCGGCACATCCGGTACCATCGGATGAAGCGGCCGACACCACCTCAGACTTATCTTCAATGCTGTGACCTGATCTGCTTACCAATAGAATAGGGAGGTCATGTTCATGAAAAAGAAAGGTAAAGTGTTCAGTTTGTTATCCACGGCTATGCTTGTTGGCGTTGTAGGCTGCAGCGACGGTGGCTCCACCGCCACCCCGTCCAACAACACCACCCCGGATCCCGGTTCCGGCACTGAGAAAACGGCGGAGCCTGAGAAGCCATTTGAAATGAGCCTGCTGTTCCACTATGAGACGGAGCCGCCAAAGAATGACTCCGAAATCATGAAGATCATCGAAGAGTACACCAACACCAATATTGACGTTCAATCAGTTCCATCCTCGACCGGCGCAGAGAAGTTCAATGTTACTGTCGCTTCCGGCAACTTCCCGACTGCGATCAAAACGTTCTATGATGTACCGGTTGTCAATGCGATCAAAACCGGCGTCTTCTGGGAAATCGGCCCTTACCTGAAAGACTACCCGAACCTGTCTGCCATCAACTCGCAGGTGTATGACAACATGAAGGTTCAAGGTAAAATTTATGGCGTTCCATCCGTTCGTGACTTGGCGCGGAACACCATGACGTACCGTAAAGACTGGCTGGAAAAGCTCGGTCTGCCAGAGCCAACAACAGTAGATGAATTTTACAACATGCTGAAAGCGTTCACAACCCAGGATCCGGACGGTAACGGGAAAGACGATACCTACGGCCTGATCGAAAATAATGCACTGTTCAACATGGATCTGATCACCGCTTACTTCGGTGCACCGAACCAGTGGGGCGTGGAAGATGGCAAGCTGATTCCATCCTTCCAAACCGAAGCTTATCTGGAGGCGCTGCAATTCTACCGCAAGCTGTTTGACGAGAAGATCATTAACCAGGACTTCCCGATTACATCCCGTGATAACTGGTTCAAGCTGTGGGATTCCGGTAAAGCCGGCACCATGCGCCAGGTAACCAGCACAGCTTTAGCTCGCGAACGCGGTGCACAGAAGGTAGATCCGAATGCAAAGGTCGATATGGTTTCCTTGCTTGAAGGACCACGCGGCACTGCAATCTACTCCGAAGCAGGGAACAACGGCTTCTTCCTGATCTCCAAGTCTGCGGTGAAAACCGAAGAAGAGCTGAAGAAAGTACTGGAATTCTTCGACAAGCTGATGGATGAAGAAATGTCCAACCTCTTCTACTGGGGTCTGGAAGGTGAAACCTACACCGTTACGGATGGTAAAGCTCAGCATACCGACAAAGAAGCTTTTGACAGAATGCTCTCCCCTTACACCCAGCTGGCTGTAGGCAAGCTGATCGACAACGCGACACCAGGCGTGCTGCAGCCACTGGAGCAGCAAGCACTGGATATGAACAAAGAGAACGAAGCGGTCGCTCTGGCGAACCCGGCCCTGACTCTGGATTCCGAAACGAATACCGAGAAAGGTGCTCAGCTGATGAAGATTATCGAGGATGCCCGCATCAAGTTTATCCTGGGTGAAATCGACGAAGCCGGCTGGCAGGCTGCTGTAGACCAATGGAAGAAAGACGGCGGTCAGCAAATCATGGATGAATTCACTGCCGCTTACAGTGAAGTGAACAAGTAAGCTTCCTTCTAGATTGCACGAAATACCGGTCCCGCTTTGGCGGGGCCGGTTTTTTGTCGTTCAGGGATGCTCTGCATGCTGATCTGTCTATAATCATCATCTCGACAAGTGACGCAGAGCGCGCAGCCACAGGCTTTCCAACGCTTTTTCACCCAAGGAAGGGATTATTGTATGTAATTTCTAATATGCACCAGAATACCCTCTAGATGTGATAAAGGTGTACATAGACGTCCGTACGAGATGCATTTAAAGTAAATGTACCTACAGGAAAAAGGAGGGAATCTATGCACCTGAAGTTCTCGCGGCGCAGCTGCTGATCTGATCTCTTAGGGTCTCTTCTGCGATGCCCCTTTGCTCATTCACTATTATAGGGAGGTTATTTTATGAAAAAGAAAACGAAAGCATTCACTTTGTTATCTACCGCCGTCCTGGTTGGTGTTGTCGGCTGCAGCAATGGCGGCTCTTCAGCCACACCAGCCAAGACCCCCGATTCCAGTTCATCCGAGCCCTTTGAGTTGAGCCTCCAGTTTCACCACGAGTCCCAAGTGCCGGAGAACGATTCCAGAATTCTGAAAATGATCGAAGAATACACCAACACGAACATTAACGTCATCGGCGTCCCTTCTTCAAGTAACACCGAGAAGTTTAGCGTTACCGTGGCCTCGGGCAACTTCCCTTCCGCGATCAAAGCTTTTTATGAAGTCCCGGTGGTTAATGCGATCAAGAGCGGCGTATTCTGGGAGATCGGGCCCTATCTGAAGGATTACCCGAACCTGTCTGCGATCAAGCCGCAGGTCTATGACAACCTGAAGGTTCAAGGCAAAATTTACGGGATTCCGTCGGTCCGCGATTTAGCCCGAAACACCATCACTTACCGGAAAGACTGGCTGGAAAAGCTCGGACTGCCAGAGCCAGCCACCGTCGATGAGTTTTACAATATGCTGAAGGCGTTTACAACGCAGGATCCGGACGGCAACGGCAAGGATGACACCTATGGCCTGATCGAGAGCAACTCTCTGGCCAACTTTGATATGATTGCCGGTTTCTTTGGCGCCCCGAATCAATGGGGCGTAGAGGACGGCAAGCTGATCCCATCCTTCCAGACCGAAGCCTATTTAGAAGCGCTGCAATTCTACCGGAAGCTCTTTGACGAGAAAATTATTAATCAGGATTTCCCGATTACGTCCTACGAGAACTGGTTCAAACTGTGGGATACCGCGAAAGCCGGCGCCATGAAGCAGGTAACCACGGTAGCGCTCCATCGTGAGCGTGGTGCACAGAAGATCGATCCGGACGCGAAGGTCGGCATGGTTTCTTTGATTGAGGGACCGCGTGGCACTCAGATCTTTTCCGAGAGCGGCAGCAACGGCTTCTTCCTGATCTCCAAGTCTGCCGTCAAGACAGAAGAAGAGCTGAAGAAAGTGCTGGACTTCTTCGACAAGCTGATGGACGAAGAGATGTCTAACATTTTCACCTGGGGTATTGAAGGCGAAACCTATGCCATCAAGGACGGAAAGGCAGAGCACACGGATAAAGAGGGCTTCTCCAGATTGATGTCTCCATACACGCAGCTTTCCGTAGGTATGCTTACTGAAAACGCTACCCCTGGTGTGCTGCATCCCCTGGAGCAATTAGCTTTGGATATGAATAAGGAAAATGAAGCGGTGGCTGTAGCCAATCCCGCCCTGACCCTGGATTCCGAGACGAATACCGAGAAGGGTGCGCAGCTGAAGAAAATCATTGAGGATGCCCGCGTCCGATTCATACTGGGTGAGATTGATGAAGCCGCCTGGCAGGCTGCTATTGATCAGTGGAAAAAAGACGGCGGTCAGCAAATTATGGACGAATTCACCGCGGCGTATAACGCAAGTAATAAATAAGCTTTGTGATCTCAAATGCCGGCCCCGCTTTGACGGGGCTGGTTTTTTGGCGTGCAGGGATGCTCTCTGCAGGCTGCTGCAGCCCAAGCATGTGCGGGGCCCATAAACGGCAGCATATTTTTCCTCATCGGGCTGTATAATGATATGATAAGGTACTGTTTCATGAAGAATACGTAACAAGTGCGAAAATTGTCGAGACAAAAGCGAGCTTTTTCGTTATCATGAAAACATGATCATGACATCTAGGCAGCATGATTTAAATCATAAGCATTTTTTGCTTCGTGGCTGTTTCACTGACCTCTGTGGTGACTAATAGTATTTATCTAGAAAGAAGAGAAATGAAGAGCATGATTTCATGCCTGACAGGAGGCCTTTATGAAGCAGCAACAACCTCAGCATTCCCTGGCCTCGGACAAGACCGAGCGCTTTTCGTCCCGAGGCTTTATCCTGGCTGCCATCGGCAGCTCAGTCGGCCTCGGCAACATGTGGAAGTTTCCATATATTACGGGAGAGAACGGCGGGGCAGCATTCTTCCTGCTGTTTATTCTCTGTCTCGTGCTGGTCGGTCTGCCTGTGCTGGTCGCAGAGCTTTCCATCGGCCGTACCGGACGCGGCAGCGCCGCCTCCTCGTATAGTAAGGCCGGTGGGCCCAAGGCATTCCGTTTCTTCGGACTGCTGCAGGTGCTGGCACCCTTTCTGATCCTGTCCTTTTATTTCATCATCGCCGGCTGGACGGTGCACTACGCTGTGCTCTCCTTTAGCGGCGAGCTGTTCCAAAGTACGGACTTTGATGGACAATTTGGCGGCTTCGTCAGCGGCTATATGCCATTGGTGTGGCACGTCGTTGTCATGGCGTTAACCGCGCTGATCGTCATTAAAGGCATTGCCGGCGGCATTGAAAAATTCAATAAGGTGCTGATTCCCGCCCTTATCGTGCTGCTCATCATCCTGATGATCCGGGCATTGACCTTGCCGGGCGCTGCAGAAGGCGTCTCCTTCTTCCTGAAGCCCGACTTCTCGCGGCTCTCTGCCGAGGCTGCGCTCGTAGCGCTGGGGCATGCCTTCTTCTCCCTCTCTCTCGGGATGGGAATTATGCTGACCTTCGGCGCGTATATGGATAAGCGCCAATCTATGGGCTCGGCCAGTGCAGCCATTGGCGCCGGGGATCTCATCTATGCTTTTATTGCCGGCCTGATCGTATTTCCGACGATCGCTTCCTTCGGCATTGCGCCGGACAGCGGACCGTCTCTGGTATTTAAGGCTCTTCCGGCTGCGTTCTCCGCAATGCCGCTGGGTTCCTTCTTCGGAGGCTTGTTCTTCATTCTGCTCGCCTTTGCAGCACTAACCTCGACGGTATCACTGCTGGAGGTACCGGTTTCGTATACCATGGAGCGTCTGCGGATGAAAAGAACGCCCGCCGTGCTGCTGGTCTCGGCGCTTGTTCTGCTGGTGAGCCTGCCGTCACTGCTCTCCTTCGGACTGTCGGAGCTGTTTACGAATCCGGGCGGCAAATCATTTTTTGACTGGCTCGACTTTATCGCTTCCAATGTCCTGCTGCCGATTGGCGGACTTGCAACGACGATTTATGTCGGCTATTTCTGGAAAGGCGCGTCTGAAGCCGCAGGGCTTCGGGCAGGCTGGTTCAAGATATGGCTGTTTATGATGCGCTATGTCGCTCCCGTGCTTATGCTGCTGGTCCTGCTGCACTCCTCCGGCATCCTCACACTGAACGATTAAACGCTCTACATGGAAATCATGAGAAGAAGACCGTACCCGCAAGACGCCAGCGTCCTGAGGTACGGTCCTTTGTTATGCCTGAACATGTTCCGCATGGAGATATCTATTTCACCCACTTGTGCAGCAGAGGTCCTTCTTCGCCGAAGACGGGGTCCTGGTCAGGGATCGGCACGTTCTGAATTTCGGAGATGGACTGTGCCCGCTGCGCGGGATCACGCTTGCGCAGATTTGGAGAGGCTCCGTTCGGATAAGCACCCGTGACCTCAAAGTCAAAGCTGCTCTCCAGCTTCTTGTGCGCTACACCTGCCGGAATGACAAGCACGTCGCCCTCCAGAAGCTCCAGCCGCTGTCCGGCGTCTCCACCGACCAGCACTGTAGCGCTGCCGGCTTTCACGCCCAGCACCTCATGAGTATTGCTATGGTAGTGATGCTCCTCATAGATCCCGCCACTCCAGCTCCCGCTCCAGCCGTGGCGTTTAAAGGCTGCTTCCATACTGAGCGCTCCGTCCTGGAACACGCCCTTATAAACCATCACCGGCAGCTCGGGATGATTCGGGACTTCTCCATCATCATGCACATAAAACGATTGAATCGGTGTATCCATGTCTACTCGCTCCTTTGCCTTAAAGTTGGTTATGCCCTACCTGTACCCGGATGCTGTTCATGTTAAACGAGAAAAAGCATTCCCTCCCCCTTTCCCAAAGCCTCCTTGCTAAGTGCTATTACGGGCAGGACAGCGGTCTTGGCAAGCTGTTCCGTTTGCCATGTCATGTTTGCCTTTTGAGTGAGCGGGTATAGGTCATGTGAGCATGTTTCTTAAAGAACAGGAGGACGTTAATCTTACATGGAACTCAATCCGGTACTTGTAGCCTTCGTCATTCTTGGCATTCTGCTGGCCGCCGGGCATGCACTGAGAGTCAGGTCCGCTCTGCTGCAGCGTTATTTCATTCCCGCCTCGTTAATCGCCGGCCTGCTTGGCCTGCTGCTGGGGAAAGATGTGCTCGGTCAGGGCGCCTCGCTGCTGGGCCTGTCCGCGCTGTCCGGGGGATTGTATTCGGAGGATGTCCTGCAGGTGATGACGGGGATTACAGACATTTCGATCACCTTGATTTTTGCCGCGTTGTTTCTGGGGAAGCCCATTCCTCGCCTGAAAAAAATGTGGAACCAGGCCGGGCCCCATCTATCCTACGGCATGACGATCGGCTGGGGACAGTATGTACTGGGGCTGCTGTTATTCCTCCTTATTCTTGGTCCTTTATTTGATATCAGTCCGCTAGCGGGAGCCTTGATTGAAATCAGCCTGCAGGGCGGAACCGGCACGGCGGCGGGCCTGCGCAGCACCTTCGAAAGCCTCGGCTTCCCGGAGGGCGTGGACATCGCGATGGGCCTGTCTGCCTCCAGCATTATTCTGGGACTGGTCACGGGCGTGCTGTTTGTGAACTACACGGTCCGCAAGGGCTACACCTCTCATGCCAAAAAAGCAGAGGATCGCACACAGGCGGAGAAGGAAGGGCGCTTCGAGGAGGAGCATATCCCTGCCGCTGAAAAAACAACCCGTGCTGAAGCCATGGACTCCCTGACCGCCAATCTCGTGGCCGTATTTCTGGCCATTGGGGCCGGGATGCTGCTGCAGCAGAGTCTCGTATGGCTGGAGCAGGTCACCTGGGGCAGTGCCTACGAGGTTTACATTGTGAAGCATATTCCGCTGTTTCCATTGGCGCTGGTGGGAGGCGTGCTCGTGCAGTGGGTGTACGGCCGCTTTCTCCCTTTTCCGCTCATCGACCGGGGCATGATGCTTCGTATTCAGGGCGTCGCTCTGGATCTCATGATCGTCTCCGCCATTGTCTCCATCTCGCTGTCGCAAATCGGCCAGCATATTTTCGTATTTCTCATTCTGCTGCTGTTCGGCCTTGGCTGGAATTGGTTCGGAATCTTTGTTATCGCCAAAAAAATGATGCCCGACCACTGGGCCGAGCGCTCCGCCCTGGAATACGGACAGTCCACCGCGATGACGACAACGGGACTTTTACTGCTGCAGATGGTCGATCCGGAGAAAAAAACGCCGGCCTTTGACAGCTTTGGGTACAAGCAGGTCATCTTTGAGCCGTTTCTCGGCGGCGGCCTGTTCACTGCGGCTTCCATGCCGCTGATCGCCACCTTCGGTCCGGTGCCGGTGCTCATTGGCGCAGCCCTGCTCATGGTCATCTGGGGCGCGCTGGGCATCTTCTATTTCGGCAAAGGATCTGGAGCATCCCGGCCTGACGCATAAGGACGAGACAGCCCAAAGACCGCCTTGGCCATCTGCCAAAGGCGGTCTTGTCATGTCGAGAGACTCTAGCTCTGCAGACTCCGGGCCGCAGCCTGAATGGCAGAGATGACCTGGTCGCACCAGGCGTCAAAGGCTTCATCGGATGGCTGGAGCTCCTCGTGCTGCAAAATATGAGCTACCGTCTCCCGAATTCCTTGATCCAGCCGGGTCGTTGCCGCAAAGCCTGGAACGAGTCGTTTGAGCTTGCTATTATCGAAGACGACGGAATTCGCCTTATCCCCCAGCAGAGAGCCTTGGAACTCCAGATCACAGGCAGCAAGGAAATGAGAGGATATGTGAACCGCGTGCAGCTTGACGCCCAGCGCATCCGCAATCATTTCATAAATTTGATTCCAGGTGACCGTTTCATCAGACGTAATGTGAACGGCCTCCCCGATCGCGTGAATATTGCCCATAAGCCCGATAAAGCCCTTTGCAAAATCACGGTTGTGCGTCATGGTCCACAGGGATGTTCCGTCTCCATGAATAATGACCGGCTTGTCCTCCAGCATGCGCTTCGCAACCTGCCACGAGCCTTTGCTTCCATGCACGCCCAGCGGGAGTGCACGCTCATCGTAGGTATGGCTGGGCCGGACAATGGTGACCGGAAAGCCGTGCTCCCGATATTGCTTGATCAGATATTCTTCACAAGCGATCTTGTTGCGGGAATATTCCCAATGCGGATTAGATAATGGAGTGCCTTCTGTAATGTGATAATGCGAGAGCGGCGTCTGATAGGCCGAGGCAGAGCTGATGAATATAAACTGCTTGGTTTTGCCCTGAAACAGACGATAATCCCGTTCAACGTCTGAGTGATGGAACGCAATGAAGTCCGCAACCACATCAAACTCCAGCTCTTGGATCAGCCCGCGTACATGGTCTTCATCATGAATATCACCTTGAAGAAGGCGTGCTCCCTCCGGCAGCTGGTCGTTGCGGTTGCCCCGATTCAGTAGATACAGCTCACAGCCCTGCTCCAGCAGAGAAGTGGTGATCGCCGAGCTAATCGTTCCGGTACCTCCGATAAACAGCGCTTTCATTCGTTTGCACCTCCGAGTCATATATACAGAAAGACCCTCTCCGCTCTAGGAGAGGGTCTTATGCTTTACGATAGCATGTGTGCCGTATGAACTCAAATATAAGGCTGGATGCGGTTAAGGTCTAAGCTTGAACTTCCTGGATCTCAAAATTCGGCAAAGGATCTTGTAACAGGCTCCAGTCCGCACCCATCTCTTCCTCTGTCAAAAGGCAGCGATCCAGGGAATCCGTCAGCTCCTTGACCGGCATATCTATGCCGATCAATACGATTCGCGTCGAGCGATCCCCCCATACCTCATCCCAGCCCTGAAAGGCTTCCGGCTCTTCCGCACGCAGCAGCTCCTGCTCTTCCACAGGAAGCGCAGCAATCCAGTGCCCGGCAGGGCCGATCCGAATGGAAGGTCCCGCTTGGGAAATGCTCGTAGCCATATCAGGGCGTGTAGCCAGCCACATATTCCCCTTGGCCCGCACCACATCCTCAGAGAAGTTCTCCAGCCACTCCAGCAGGCGCTCCGGATGAAACGGGCGGCTGCGGTCATAGACGAAGGAGGAAATTCCGTATTCTTCGGTCTCAGGAGTGTGGCTTTCCTTCTGCAGCTCCTGAATCCACCCCGCAGACTGGCTGGCCTCTTCAAAATCGAAGAGATTCGTATTTAGAATTTCATGAATATCTACTTTACCGTGAGCACTGCGTACCAGCTTCGCCTTCGGCTGCAGCTTGGAAAGCACTCCTTCCAGCCGCTGCAGCTCAGACTCCTCCACCAGATCGCATTTATTCAGTATCAGTACATCGCAGAATTCAACCTGATCGATAAGCAGATCGACCACATCACGCAGATCATCCTCCCCGGTGGCCTGCTGGCGGTCCAGCAGACTCTCCCCGGAAGAGAAATCATGCCAGAAGCGATAAGCATCTACGACAGTAACCATGCAATCCAGTCGGCACAGCTGTGTCAGATCGATGCTATTCTCTTCGTCCACATACGTAAAGGTCTGAGCCACCGGGAGGGGCTCGCCAATACCCGTTGATTCAATGAGAATATAATCAAACCGATTCTCCTTCGCTAACTGGGCTACTTCTTTCAGCAAATCCTCTCTCAGGGTGCAGCAGATGCAGCCGTTGGACATCTCAACAAGCTTCTCCTCCGTCCGCAATAACCCGCCGGAACCCTTAATGAGCTCTGCGTCAATATTGACCTCACTGAGATCATTGACAATGACGGCCACCCGGAGGCCTTCGCGGTTGTTTAGAACGTGATTCAATAATGTGGTTTTGCCGGCTCCCAGGTACCCGCTCAATACCGTTACCGGTATTTTAGGCTGTGACATTATGCTTCAACTCCGTTTATCATTTTCAATCCTAAAGCGTTTAGTGTATTGCTCTAACAAATAACAGAAGGAGCGGTTATGCCCAATCATCCATGAGGAAAGATCGTAGCGGCCCCGTTCCGGTTCGTACGTCACCAGCAGCCGATGCCGCATGCTGTTCATGAGATAGGCCACGAGCCTGCGAGCTGGCTCGGAATCCATCACGGTAATGTAGGCATATAACGAATGCTCCTCCGGTTCATCGGCAAGACTTACGCCCGCGCAGGAAAACTCTGTCTGAACATGGATGGCTCTGAATTGCTCTAGCACCGGAAGCATCTCAGCGTCCACATGCACACCGCCGAACAGAGCAAGCCGTTTCTTGCCTTTCTTTGGCTTCGACAGCGAAGCCCATGCAGCCAGCTCCCTCTCTCTCCATTGCCAGAAACGAGAGGGATGCCGGCTGAGCAGAACCTCCCCCTCAGAACTCGGCAAATGAGCTGATGTCATCGGGTTTCGCGATGGAGGGTATGCTTTTTCAACCGGGGACTGTACTTTTTCATCTCCAGGCGGCCCGGATGTGTCCGCTTGTTCTTCGTCGTTGTATAGTTTCGATCACCGGTCTCTGTGCAAGCCAAGGTAACAATCACTCTCATGGGTATTCCTCCGTATTGTTTGTTTATTTATTCGTAAGAATTACGATTAAAGTCATCGTAATGAATTTATCACGGTTTGTCAACAAGAAGGCTTCACAGGATCAATATCCAAAAATAAACGTTGGTCAATTAATTGTTAGATGAAATAAAATGATTGCCAGTAAACCACCTCGAATTATATGATATGGGCATCAAGAACGATCTATTGGGGAGGATTTGGATTGAAAACAAAATTATTAGTTAAGGTTATGACCACGGCAGCCTTACTCAGTGCTTGTGCATTACCTGCCTACAGCGCATCAGCGAACTTCATGGATATTCAGCATTCATATGCAAAGGATGCGATTATAGAGTTGACGCAGAAAGGCATTCTCAAAGGAAAATCAGAGGATCGATTTGACCCGCAGGCTGAAATCTCAAGGCAAGATTTCGCCATTATTTTGGCTAGAGCGCTTCAGCTCGACGTGACTTCCAAGCCGTCCGCACCCACCTTCACTGATGTACCTTCAGGAAACTATGCCTACTCTTACGTGGAGGCTGCCGTCAAGGCCGGACTGCTGCAAGGACAAGGAAACCAAAAATTTGGTTTTGGACAGCAGCTGTCAAGACAGGACATGGCCGTGCTTTTCACTCGTGCTCTCGGTGTTGACGCTTATGGCAAGGGAGAGAATTTGTTTTTTACAGATTCCAGCGAGATTTCCGGTTACGCCAAGGATGCGGTCGGCTTAGCGTCTGAACTTCAGCTGATTCAGGGCAATCCCGATGGTACCTTTAATCCGAAAGGCAGTGCTGACCGGCAGTCGGTCGCTTTGATGTCCAGCCGTTTTCTGAAAACCAAGCAAGAGCTGGACAATGCTGCAACTCCGCCATCAGAGTTACCCGTGCCGCAAAAGCCTGAAGCCCCTATCGGATCTGTCCCTTATATTCCTTCTCCGGCACCGAGCGATCCCAAACCGGCTCCACCGGTTGATCGCACTGCCCCCGTGCTCACATTAATATCTGAAACTTCTCTTTCCGTTACATCTCCTATCCAGGTACGTACTTCCGAAGCAGGTACGGTCTATGTTATTTCTGCATCTCAGAATCCTTCTACACGCGAACAGCTTGAAGCTCTTGTTCAAGACACCAAAAAAGCTGCCAAAGCAACGGTCTCCTCATCTAATGTAGAAACCAGCATTTCAACGAACCGGTTACTCCCCGGAGAGTACAAAGCTATTGCGATAGATGCCGCCGGGAACGTATCTTCTTCATCTGCAGCCATCACTCTTGTGTTCAACACCACCGAAGCTCTGAATACCCCGATGTTGACCATCGGCGAATCTTTAAATATGTTGACTCTCACGTTCGATGAAGAGCTAGATGCGGCTTACCTTCCGAGCTCAAGCTCCTTTGAACTCTTAAAATATATGAACGGCCAAATTACCGAAGCCGTGGATATTGACCGTATTGAAGTGTCCGGAAATGTAGTTCAGCTTCATATTACAAATCCGCTTGCGCAGGACGACCTTATTATAATGAACTATGGGGCTTCTTTAAATCTTGAGCAAGCTATCCGCAGCCTTAGCGGTAAATCCATCGAAAAGTTTAAGAAAATAAACGAATTTGACATCACGATTTCTGCTATTGAGAATATTGCTTTAGAAATAAAAGGGGAACAGGATTCCATTATTATTACTAGTTACCCAAGTAGTAATAATAAGATCGACATTAGAAACTTAGTACGTGTATATTATGGATCTGAAGAGGCTTTACCCCAATATGACTCTGTCGAAAATGATTTTAATATTGAATTTCCATACTACAGTAGTCAAGGTTATATTGTTCTTGGCGAGCTTAAAATCACAACCGAGGATACGGATCTGTTATTCATAACGCCGCCTTACGATAGACCATCTGGGTTTACTATCAGTAGAGCAGCCGCACTCACAGAAGAAGCAATAGCCTCTCTCTAGTTCCAGATTGTTCAGAACGACGCTGCAACGTCATCCGTAAAGATTCCGGTTACCATTCATCCCGATATGACGGTCACCAGCTCTACCTACAACTCGGCAGCCGGTGAATTTCAATTCCAATTTAGCAAAGCAGTAAGCTCATCAGATCTGAGTGCTACGATCGAATATTCGGCTGATGGAACATTTGACAGCCCGATCACGCTGGATTATGAACAAGATGGTATTATTTCCTTTACAGACGAGTCTATTGTTCGTATTAAGCTGACCGAAGAAGCCCAAAGCCTCCTGTCTTCTTCTCCGAATAGTAAGTTCCGAATTCGCCTCAACAACATGACTGCTGCAGGTCTTCCGGTTATTATGATACCTGTCGATATCTATGCCAACCCCCTTTAAAGCATACGCCTTTCAAGGACGGATACCTGGAGATTATAGGCAGCTGTTGCTTCCCGAGCATTACGCCTACCTCCAGCAGCTGCCAGCAGAGTGCTTCGCTATCGGGATTGCTTGTGGAGAGAAGCCAGCTGCACTTGCGGTTCTCTACAGAGATCCCGGAAGCCCTGAAGGCAAGCTGCAAAGCTTCGTCGTCGCTCCAGCATGGAGACGGCGCGGCCTCGGACGCCAGCTGTACACGCTGCTGGAGAACTGGGCACAACAGCAGCAGCTGAAGCAGATTCATGTGGAATATCTGGCACCTGCAGCCGCCCAGCTTGAAGAAAGCAAGGCGAAACCGGCTGCAGGCTTGCAGGATACCGTCTCGGTGCCAGCCCGCTTCTTGCAGGCCTGCGGCTTTCACATCCCGCAGCCCGGCATATATGTGTGGAAAGGGTCCTTGAAAGAGCTGGTACAGGAGCCCCGCGGGAACAGGCTGCAGCTGACTTCATCCTTTTCGGTCACCCCTTTTTATGAGCTCAGCGACATCGAGAGAGCTTCCATAAAGAACAGGGTAGAGCTTCCTTATCCGTCTATTCTTGACCCTTTTATAGAGGAGCATGTCATAGATCAGGAACACAGCCTGATTCTTCGCCAGAACGGAAATATCGCAGGTTGGATTACGGTAGAACGATTTAACAACAATACCGTGCTGCTAAAAACCATGTATGTAAAGGATTCCTGCCGTTCTAAGGGCTGGGGCCTCGTGCTGGCTTTGGAGGCCTGCCGGCTTCTGGAGCGGGAGGGATTGTATGAGAACTGGATAGGCTTCGTGGAAGCAAGCAACCCTCTCATGGCCCGATTGGCCATAAAGCAGCTATCGCCGCTTCATAGTGTGTCGGTAGAAGTCTTGTGGCGTACCTCTAAATCCATCTGAAACATTTAAAGCACAAAGAACGGCCTGCAAAGGGGCCGTTCTTTGTGCTTTATCCAGCTCCAGCAAGAGTCCTACCGGGCTTGCGCTGCTTCCCATTCCGCGATTTCTCTGCGTACTCTTGGCGCTACCTCGGTTCCCAGCAGCTCAATGGCCCGCATCACTTCGTTATGCGGCATGGTGCCCAGCGGAACGTGGAGCAGAAAGCGGGTGATTCCGACCTGCTTGCGCAGGGCGATAATCTTGCTCGCTACCGTGTCCGGGCTTCCTACATACAGGGCGCCCTCCGGGCTTCTAGCGGCGTCGTAAGTGGCACGGCTGTAATGACCCCATCCGCGCTCGCGGCCAATGATATTCATGCCTGCCTGCGTGGGCAGGAAGAACTTCTCCACAGCCTCTTCCTCCACATCGCCCACAAAGCCGTGGGAATGCGATGCAACTGTCAGCTTGCCGGGATCATGCCCGGCATGAGCAGCCGCTCTTTGATAGAGCTCTACCAGCGGAGCAAACTGCGCCGGACGCCCCCCGATTATAGCGAGCACGAGCGGCAAGCCCAGCAGTCCTGCACGGACAACCGATTCCTGGTTGCCCCCGCTTCCAATCCATACCGGCAACGGCTGCTGCACCGGGCGCGGGTATACGCCCCGTTCCTGGATCGAGGGACGGAACTTGCCCTCCCATGTAATCGTTTCCGCTTCCCGCAGCTGCAATAGCAGCTGCAGCTTCTCTTCGAACAGCTCGTTATAATCGTCCAGATCGTTGCCGAACAGCGGAAAAGATTCGATGAAGGAGCCGCGGCCCGCCATAATCTCTGCCCGTCCGTTTGAAAGGCCATCCAGAGTGGCAAAATCCTGAAAGACCCGCACCGGGTCGGCAGAAGACAGCACCGTGACCGCACTCGTCAGCCTAATAGACTTGGTCTGCGTTGCGGCGGCCGCCAGCACGACTGCAGGAGAGGATGCTGCGTAATCCTTACGGTGATGCTCGCCCACGCCGTACACATCCAGGCCGACCTGATCCGCCAGCACAATCTCTTCCACGACCTCCCGCAGGCGCTCGGCATGGCTGATCGTCTCTCCGGTATGCACGTCAGGCAATGTCTCGACAAATGTACTGATTCCAATTTCCATCTGTATTCCTCCTGTTCAAGTCACTTACATCAAGTAAGCTTCTTTATAGATGTTCCTAGTTTGGCGGATTTAACATGGATTATCAAGTCTGTTGCCATTGCAAGGGCTGACCCCGGTATGCCACAATGAAGACGCTTGACGTTGAAGAGGAATGAGGAGGACAACACAACATGAGAACCATAACATTAGGCGCAAGCCAGCTAAAGGTTCCGGCGGTCGCCGTGGGCTGCATGCGGATCAATGCACTAAGTCCCAAGGAAGCCGAAACCTTTGTACAGACCGCGATGGAGCAGGGAGCTCATTTTTTTGACCATGCGGATATCTATGGCGGCGGCGAGTGCGAAGAAATCTTTGCCGATGCCATACATATGAACAGTGACGTGCGCGAACGCATCCTGCTGCAATCCAAATGCGGAATTCGTCCGGGCAGCTTCGACTTCTCCAAGGAGCATATATTGAGCTCGGTAGACGGGATTTTACAGCGCCTGCGTACCGATTATCTGGATGTGCTGCTGCTGCATCGCCCGGACACTCTGGTAGAGCCGGAGGAGGTTGCCGAGGCCTTTGATCAGCTGGAGCGCTCCGGCAAGGTGCGGCACTTTGGCGTATCCAATCAGAATCCGATGCAAATCCAGCTCCTGCAAAAATATGTGAAGAAGCCGCTGGTCGCGAATCAGCTTCAGTTCAGCATAACAAATACAACCATGATTGACAGCGGCTTGAACGTCAATATGGAGAACGAAGCTGCGGTCAACCGCGATGGCAGTGTACTGGATTTTTGCCGACTGCATGACATCACGATTCAGCCGTGGTCTCCGTTCCAGTACGGATTCTTCGAAGGCGTATTCCTGGGAAGTGACAAGTTCCCGGAACTGAACGCAAGGATTGATGAAGTGGCACAGCGCTACAATGTCAGCAGCACGGCCATGGCGATTGCGTGGATTCTCCGCCATCCGGCGGGCATGCAGCCTGTGGTTGGCACGACGAACCTGGAGCGATTGAAGGACTGCTGCGAGGCCGCCGACATCACCATAACCCGGGAAGAATGGTATGACATCTACCGGGCGGCAGGCAATATTCTTCCATAGGGAAGGCCGCTGAATGTACAATAATCCCCCCGCGGGGAACCGCGGGGGATTATTTATTGAGAGTAGAAATATGTTCCAACCTAGCGCAGCCAGGGCTTCCTTCGTGAAGCTCTGGTTTTTGTTGACCCTGTGTCGCTGGCGGCGGCTGGTCATATTGTCATATTCATGTAAAATGTGGATGGACAATGTCCTGCGCAATCTATAAAATAGACTAAAAGTCATGTTTTAAACAATGGTCAATTGGTTTAATAAGTATCGCGTCCTGTAGTCTGAAAGACCCATTTCCTTTTTTAAACATTATATCCAGACAAAGAAGGTTGATCATGACTTATTTAGAACCGTCTCAGCTTCATTGGCCGCTCCTTATTCTCGCCGTATTGGCAAGCCTGCTTGGTACCGCTATCATTACCTTTGGCATGGTGCCTGGCAAATCAGGGTCTGCTCCAGCCCCTAGATCCAGAAAAGTCATCGCCTCGCCTTCGATGCATCTGATTGTCTGGACCGGCGCGGTAGCCTTCAGCCTGTCTCATATTCTGGTCCCCCTGTCCCTGAACGTTCCGACGGCTACGAGCTACTATGTTATTCACGTGCTGTTTACGCTGGCTGGCTGCTATGCAGCAATGCATTTCGGCGTCTGGTACGCCCGTCTCCCGCGAAGCCGGAGTCATTCGTACTGGACCGCGAGCTTTGCTATGGGAGCGATCATATTAATTTTCGATTACATAAACACGCTATTTCTGTTCCGCAGCTATATCGTATTCCAGCCGCTCATGCTGCTGATGACCGTAGTCATTGTGCTGTCTCTCTGCCTGTGCGTGCTGCGGCTGCTGGCCACCTCGAACCGGAACCGAGAGCTGAAGCTGTACTCAGTAGCAACCATTCCCGGTGTGGTCCTGGTAGCGCTGGCTCTGACCGGCTTTCCGATGCTGACGGCCTTTTCGGTGCTGCCGGTCGGACAGGGGGCTGCCATGGGCGGACTTTCCGTGCTGGTGCCTCATCTCGTGATGATGTTTATTGCGATTGGTATATTTATGATTCCTGACACGATGAGTGTAAGCCGCCAGCTGCGGCAGAATCAGAGGCTGATGGAGGCCGAACAGCATTACATGTCTCTCTTTGAGCATAACCCGGACAGCGTGCTGGCCTTTGACGCTCAAGGACATGTGAGTATGCTTAATCATCAGGGCGAGCTGCTGTCCCGGCGCCTGGGCAAGCCGCTGCTTTCCTCTCCGCTCGTGGATCTGGTGGAGCCCGGCTCCCGCGCAGCGGCTGAAGCCCATTACCGTCAGGTGCTGCAGGGCAAATCGGCTGTCATTGACGTTGAAGCTAAAGCGGCCGACGGCACCCTGCTGACGCTATGCGTTACCTCCCTTCCTATTATGGTGGAGGGTGTGCTCCGCGGCGCGTACAGCATCATCAAGGATATTACCTCCGCCAAAAAAGACCAGGAAACGATCCTGCAGCTGGCGTATCAGGACGAGCTGACAGGCATGTCCAACCGCCGCTCGTTTCAAAACTTCCTGTCCTCCTGTACTGCCGAGGAAGCCAATCGGCCGTATGAGGCATTCACGGTCTTCTTTATTGACATGGACCGCTTTAAGCGAGTCAATGACTTGTTCGGACATGCATTCGGGGATGAGGTCATCAAGACCGCAGCCCGCAAGCTCCAGAGCTGTCTTCCTCCAGAAGGCACCATCGCGCGCATGGGCGGTGACGAATTCACGGTGCTCGTCCCGGAGCTCTCCGCCAAAGAAGACATCGAGGCTGTTGGCAGACGCTTTGTAGAGGAGTTCGTGCAGCCCTTTCATGTCGGCCATCATACGGTCAAGCTGTCGGCCTCTGTCGGCATTGCCCGCTATCCTGAGGATGGAACCGATGCCGACGCGCTGATTAAGCGGGCGGATGCCGCCATGTATGATGCCAAGCAGAACGGCAGCTCCCAGTACCGGTTCTATGATGCACAGCGCGATCAGAGCAGCATTGAACAAATTACGCTGGAGAATGATCTTGAAGGGTCCATTGCCCGGCAGGAAATGCAGCTCTACTATCAGCCCAAGATGGACATGCGGACCGGAGAAATGATCGGGGTGGAGGCTCTGCTGCGCTGGAATCACCCACAGCTGGGCATGGTTTCGCCGGCTCGATTCATTCCGGTCGCGGAGAAGTCGGGGTATATTGTGCCTCTGGAGCTCTGGGTGCTCCGCACCGCCATGTCCCAGGTGAAGCAATGGGAGACTGAAGGCTTGAGCGTCGTTCCGGTCGCGGTGAACATTTCACAGGTGCATTTAATGAAGCCGACCATTTTTGAATCGATTATGGATACCATTACTGAGCTTCAGTTTGACACCGATCTGCTGGAGCTGGAAATTACCGAAAGCGCGATGATGTATAATGAGGAGCACGTTATTCACATTCTGAATGATCTGAGGAAGGCGGGGATCGCCGTATCCATGGATGACTTCGGTACAGGCTACAGCTCGCTCAGTTATTTACAGAGTCTGCCGATTGAATGTCTGAAGATCGACCGTTCCTTTATCAACAAGCTGACCACGGATAAAGACAGCAGGGCCATTGCGGAGATGATTATTTCCATGGCCCGGCAGCTGAATCTCAGCATTGTCGCCGAAGGCGTAGAGACAGAGGATCAGGTGGGGCTGCTGAAGGAAATGAACTGCTTCAACGCGCAGGGCTATTTCTACAGCAAGCCGATGCCGCCGGAGGAATTGGCGCAGCAGTTTGCGCCCCCGTCCCGCGCCAGTTAGAGTGGGACTGCGGAGATCATATAGCAAAGAAGCAGTGGACCAGGGTCACCCCTAGATCCACTGCTTCTTTATGTTTACCGGCAGGTGAAGATATCACCCACCCCCTGCCCTCTAATCACGGCTAAAAATCTTGGACAGCAGGCGCAGCATCTCAATATACAGCCATACCAGCGTAACGACAAGGCCGAACGCGCCATACCATTCCATATATTTCGGAGCCCCGCTGCGGGCACCGTTCTCGATAAAGTCAAAGTCCAGCACGAGATTCAGCGCGGCCACGATGACGATCACGACCGAGATCCCGATGCCGATCGGGCTGCTCTCATGCAGATAAGGAATGCTGACACCAAAAAAGCCCAGCACCAGGCTCAGCAGATACACCAGTGCAATGCCCCCGGTTGCTGCGATGACGCCCAGCTTGAAGTTCTCCGTAACCTTCACAATCCGCAGTCTGTACACGAGCAGCAGCGCCACGAATACGCCCATGGTCAGCAGAGCAGCCTGCAGGGTAATGCCGTCATAGACATATTCATAGTTTGCAGACAGCGCTCCCAGGAACAAGCCCTCGGCTACGGCATAAAGCGGAACAAGAAATGGTGCGGTTCTCGGTACAAAGGATACAATCAGAGCCAGAATAAAGCCGGCAATCAGGCCGCCAATCATGAAAGGGAACACATTCTCCCCGTCAAAATACATCTTCCAGGAGCTAAACGCGCCTGCCAGCAGCAAGACCAAAGTAATCATCGTTCTGTGGACGGTGCCGTCAATGGTCATGACCTTGTCTCCCGCTTGAGACTGCTGCCGCTCAAACGTATTATCGCTTAATGTAGGGTTACCGCTGCGACCTATCAAATGCTGTCACCTCATCTTAATATTGGATTTATTTCTATCATATCACCCCCCTTATTCCCTTGCACCTACTTATTTAGAAGGCACCTCATCAAAGAGTGAAAAAGAGGGTATATGATCATTAGAACGTATGCAGAGAGGAACGTGTATATGAACCAGAAACGGGCTATGATCATTGTCAATCCATCTTCCGGAAAAGAAGAAGCTCCGCGCCGAGTCGTAGAGGTGGAACGTGTGCTGGCGGAGCAAGGCTATGAGGTCCTGATCCAGGAAACGGCGCAGGAGCTTGATGCGACCCGGTACTGCATCTCGGCCTGTACCGAAGCATTTGATCTCGTCGTCTCCATTGGCGGCGACGGAACCCTGCATGAGACGATCAACGGCATGATGAACCAGAGTCACCGACCGCGTCTTGGGCTTGTTCCGCTGGGTACGGTGAATGATTTCGCCCGGGCGCTGTCGATTCCGCTGCGTCCCGAGGATGCGATCCAGACGCTGGCCTCCTCCAAAGTACAGCGGGTAGACATGGGCACGATCAACAATCAGCTGTTTGCCAACGTCGCTGCTGCCGGTGCACTGGCAGAGTCTTTGTCCGCGGTGACCTCCGAGGAGAAATCACGCCTGGGCTCGCTCGCTTATCTGAAAGAGGGACTGAAGGAGCTGGTCCACAGCCATGCGGTGCCCATGACGATTCATTACGATAATCAAGTGTGGGAAGGCGAATCTCCATTGTTTCTGGCTGCCTTGACCAATTCGGTGGGAGGATTTGAACGGCTTGCTCCCGAGGCCTCGGTGGACGATGGACTGCTGCATTGCTTTGTCATCAAGGATCTGAACCTGTTCAAGACGATGACCGCCAGCCTCTCGCTGCTATTTGGCAGCCTCAAGAATCATAAGGACGTCCACTACTTCACCGCCAAAAGCGTGACCGTCTCCTCCACAGAGCCGGTTCGCACCAACGTAGACGGCGAAGAAGGGCCGATTCTGCCCATCACGCTCAGCATCCTGCCACGGCATCTAGAGGTGCTGGTGCCGTAAGAAGTTCAGAGAGACTTTACGCTTCTGCGACAGTACACAGCCAGGATGCATGACACTTCACCTTTACAGCTCTAAAAGCTCCGGATGCGGTTCAAGGGAACCGCATCCGGAGCTTTTCCCCCGTTACAGGCATTTAAGGGCAGTCTGCCAAGAATCGTACCGACCCTTCACGGCCCCTCCACCGCTTCCCCCTTACCAGACAAGCGCGCCTGCGTGTCCCAGACCTGCTGCAGCCGCTGCAGCGTCTCCTCCCGGCTTACGCCGCCGCCAACATAATCCTGAAGCGGCTTCGCCAGCTCCGTCTGCGAGCCCGAAGGCCAGAGGGCATGAGCCCATGGAATCGTCTGCCCTCTACGAACATAGTCCGCCAAATCCGCGGCCAGCGGACCCAGATTGTCAGCGGTGAGGTCTGTGAAGGCCGGTATGCTGTTGAAGGATTGCACCAGATATTTGTCCCCGTTCTGATGCAGCCATGCCAAAAACTGCTTGCTCTCTTCCAGATGCGGGGAGTTCTGGTTGAGCACATAATAACCGGGCACGCCGACCGGCAGCGCGGTCTCCTCCGCATTCTCACTGAGCGGAATCGCAAACATGCCGATGTGTTGCTCACGGTTAATCCGCCCGATCGTCTCCATCGTCCACACGCCCTGCTGCATCA
Organism: Paenibacillus algicola; assembly: GCF_005577435.1. Lineage (NCBI taxonomy): Bacteria > Bacillati > Bacillota > Bacilli > Caryophanales > Paenibacillaceae > Paenibacillus > Paenibacillus algicola. The sequence goes on from NZ_CP040396.1 coordinate 4,313,296, forward strand.
TCGCAGATCGCCCTGCGGCAAAATCAGCCACCTGATCATCATAGCTGATCAAGGTCGAGCGGCTGCCTTGCCCGTATTTCACCGTCATATCCAGCACATCGAAGAAGCCGTCCATATATTTCAGCTCACCCAGCTGCCGGGTGCCTTGATTCAGGCTTTGAATCGCAGACCCCGGGTTTTCCTCATAAGCAAACGGCAGGTTCAACAAGTGCTGGCCCAGAATCCACCACTCTTTATAGCCCTCCGCATAGGAACGAATACCCGCTGCCTTCAGCTTCTCATTGACCGTCCGAAGCTGACCGAGCGTGCGCGGAACCTCTTTAATGCCGGCTTGAGCGAACAGCTCCTTATTATAGATAAATCCGTAGCCCTCAATGGACATCGGGAAGCCAAGCTTTCGGTCATCAACCGTCATGCCCTGCACGGCAGCCGGTGAGATTTGCTCCATCCACGGCTCCCCGGACAGATCTGCCAGGCGCGGAGCCCAGTCTTGAATATCAGAGTAGGATTTGACCGTGAAAATATCCGGTGCTTCTCCCGCCGCAAACCGCGTGATCAGCGTCGTATCATAGTCCTTCAGCACCTGGGCTTCAATGACAATATCGGGGTGCTCCCGCATATAATCCTCTGCCATGGCCAGCACCTGCTCCCGTATCTCAACCTTGAACTGAAGCAGGCGCAGCGTCGTTCGGGGCTTCCGCTCCTGCTCTGCGCCTGTGGCAGCCTGAGGCGGGGATGGTGGCAGCGTCCAGGCATACACGCCCGCTGCGAGCAGCAGCAGTGCGGCTGTCAGCATAGCCCAAGCTTTTCGGCTCATATGTGAGCCTCCTGCTGCGGCCGCTGCTTCCGGTATTGCAGCGGTGAGAAGCCGGTGTGCTTTTTGAACACCTTGCCGAAATAGTTCTCATCTCCGTACCCGACCCGCTGTGCAATATCATGCACGGTCATCTCGGTATGGGACAGCAGCGATGCCGCCTTTTCCATGCGAAGCTCGGTCAAATAGGTCACGACCGTAGTGTTATACATCTCCTTAAACTTCTTGGAAATATACTGCGGACTGAAATGAAACCGCTCAGACAGGCTCGACAGCGAGATGTCCTCGTAATAATGCCCATTCATGTACTCCCGCATCGCTTCTACGCCGCGGCTACCGCCACCCTCGCTTCCTGATTCCTCCATCAGCCGCCACCACTGCTGAAGCAGCAGGCGCCCCCACTCCTCCAGATCGTTGATCCACAGCGGAAGCTGCAGGCCGGGAAGCTCCCGTCCCGCGGGATCGTGCCCGCCCGCTCGGTCCAGCATCAGGTTGGCTTCCAGCGTGTAGGCCTGCAGCTCCTTCAGCGTCAACGCGCCCCGCTGCCGCACCGAGCGGACGAAGGACTGGATCAGCTCGGCCGCATAGCTTCTGTTGCCGCTCTGCAGCGCGGCCTCCAGCAGCTGCTGCTGCTCGGACAGCCGAGGTGCAGGTCCGGAAGGAGCAGCGCTTCCCGGCAGCACCGGGGATTTGAGCAGGGAAACCCGGGCGCTGCCCAGTGCTCCGGGAAGGTCCTTCACGATGGTCTTCTCCTCACATAGCCCTGTAAATACGGTTAATCCGAAAGTGCGCTCCCAAGCGGCGGAAATCCGCCGGACATACAGCTGGAACATGGACCCGTCGGCTCCCTGCGAGTCCGCTCCAATCAGCAGCACCCACTGATAGGCATCCAGCCGGCAGAAGCTCCAGACCCTGCAGGAGTGCAGCACCTCGTCTACGATATTGCTGACCGCAAACGCATAAAGCTCGGCATCTCCATCGAATCGCCGGTTTATAATTTCGAGCTGGTTCCTTGGCAGCATAAGCGCTACCCACAGCTGCTCGGTATCACACCATTTCCGGAACCAGGGACGGATGCCGTCATGATATGCAATCTCTCCCCGCAAGTAGCCCGCAAGCCGCTGCTCCTCCAGCATCGCGTCCACCTGCTTCATCCGGTATGCGGACTCCCGCAGGCCGGAGCGCAGGGATTCCTTCTCCTCCCACACCGATATGGCTTTCTCCAGCGCCTTCTCCAGGTCTGCGCGGCGGAACGGCTTCAGCAAGTAATCTATACCAAAGGCGCGAATTGCTGCCTGGGTGTACCGGAAATCATCATGGCCGCTGATGACAATGACCTGCACATTCTCGTTCTCCTCCCGAATCCTTTGCAGCAGCTCCGTCCCGTCCATCCGGGGCATGCTCATATCACAGAACATGACCTCCGGGCGATGCTCACGCAGCAGCTCCAGGGCTTCTGCTCCATTGGAAGCCAGCAGGCGCTGGTCAATGCCGTAATGTCCCCAATCTACCGAGAGCTCGATCGCCTCCCGTACATGCTCTTCATCGTCGACAATGAGTACCTTCATACCGAGTGCACCTCCTGTGCTGAAGCAGCGGGCTGCATGTCCTTCCGCTCCTCCAGCGGGATATGTAATTGAATGATCGTCTCTTCATAAGGAATGCTTCGAATTTCCCAAGTAAACTGGCTGCCGTAGCGAAGGCGCAGCCGCTCCAATACATTGATAAGCCCAATACCGGATTCCTTGCCGGATGTCGGCTGCCTTCCCCCGTATTCCCGCTGCAGCCCCTCCAGCACGGACGCCTCAATTCCTTTTCCATTATCCATGACGGAAATGATCAGCGCCTCCGCCTTCAGCTCCATCACCATATGAATGGCGCCTCTGCCGGTGCCCTTCTCCATGCCGTGTACGATACTGTTCTCCACCAGCGGTTGCAGAATCATCTTCGGTACCAGGATAGAGAGTGCCTCCGGCGGACAGGACAGCTCATACGACAGGCGGTCTCTGAACCTTCCCAGCTGCAGGGACATATAATTCTCAATATGCTCAATCTCCTTGTGCAGCGGTACGCTTTCCGTCTTCAGATCCATGCTGTATCTCAAAATATATCCCAGCTCCGCAATCTTCTCATTCACCTCCGGTGCGCCCTGGCGCAGCGCCAGAGTACCGATGGACTGCAGCGAATTGTATAAAAAGTGCGGATTGATCTGCGCCTGCAGCATTTTTAAATGCGCGGTCGTCAGCTCCAGCCGGTGCCGGTATTCCCGGTTCATCAGATCATCCAGACCCCGGACCATGCTCTGAAACCGATGCTCCAGTACGCCCAGCTCATCCTGCCGTGCCGGAATCGGCTGCATGTCGAAGTTGCCAGCCTGAACCTGGGCGATGCTGCGCACCAGCCGCTTGATCGGCGTCATAAACATGTAGGACAGGAGCGAGGAGCAGAGGAGCACCAGCAGGGTCATCATCAAGGGAATCGCAAGCGATTTCCGCAGTGCTTCATTGGCCGCCTCGTGCATGACTGCAGACGGGATATATTTTACCAGCGTCAGCGGCATCCCTTTGTAATCGTCAGTAACATAGACAAGCACGCCCTCCTGTCCCGCCCATTTCCCTTGGACATAGCCCTTGTCCCCGTTCCAAGGAGCAGGGTCCATCTCCAGGCCCAGCAAAGACTCTTGTCCTTCCTGCGAAGCATACAGCAGCTCATGATCCCGCCGGATCAGCAGAAAGACCTGCTCTCCTTCCGTTGTGGAAACCTCGCCCGGTCGGACGAGCTGTCCCAGCTCATCAGGACCGATATAAATCGTCAGAATGCCGAGCAGATGCGTCCGCGGATAATCAATGATCGGCTTGTGGAATGCCAGCAGGCGCTCCCCGTTCATCGTCACGACCTCATAGCCGTAGGTTTCCCCCCAGCCGGCCTGATCGTCCTCCGGCGTGGAGATCGAGCCGGGCGGATCCCCCTCTCCCAGCCTCAAAAAAGCCGAGTCCGAATACACCTCTCCAGTCTGGGAGCTGGCGAAGCGGACAGCCCGAAATTCCGGGCGCTCCTTGGAGATGGAGTACACCTGGTTCGATATATACATTCGCTCGGCGTAATCCGCAGACGACGGGGACCGGAGATACCCCATCAGCACGGGATCAAAATAAAAGGACAGCGTAATCTGATCCAGGTTATCCAGATATCTTTTGACATAGTAGGTGCTGCTGTCCATCGCCTGCTGGTTAATATCCACGATCTGACTCTGGACCGAGTTGGAGGTCGTGCGGTAGGAAATGATGATGGAAATGGTCAATGGGATGATAGCGCATACAATCATGCCGAGCAGCAACTTGGACTGTAAGCTTTTCTGAAGCCACATACGGCGAAACCTCCTCCGGCCTATCTCTATCTCTTTTTCGACAAAAACAGCAGTCCTCCTGCCCCGCTCTCTAGAGTAAAGGGCAGACATCTCTGCCCCTCCTCATCAAACCGTACGTGAGGTTTTCCCTCATACGGCTTTCCGATGTTCGTCATTCATGTGCATGCAGATCACAAGAGCGTTTTAAGTCCACATTGTGAGGACAGTGCTTTCACTTCGCTTAATGAGCTCATCCATCGCGTGCGTTGACGTTTCTTGGCAACCCATTTGGCTAGTCGCTGGAGGATGTACCAGTCCAGTTTCGCCATCTTCTTTTGGCTGTAAGCTGTGTAGTAGTAGTTGCGCCACCCCTGTATTTTAGGGTTTAAGTATTCCAGGTGGTCCTGAAAGGTCTTGTGACGCATATTTGGAGGAGCCAGTCGCTCTTTTACGACCTCTCTGATTCGCTCCTCCGCCTTGCGGCACAGCCACTGCTGGGTCGTATAATATATTTTGCCTTGAGATGTCTCCGCTTTCGTCTTTCGATGGTGCATGCCTAGAAAGTCAAAGCCTTCTTCTCCTGTCCATAATCCGACAATACGCGTTTTGGTCGGATGCAGCGTTAACTCCAGGCGACCCATTATGACTTTAATGAGTTCGTAAGCCCGATCTGCATCTTTCTTTGTTTTGCAGATGACCACCAGATCGTCCGCGTAACGTGTGAGTTCCCCCATTTTACTGCCATGCCGTTCCCACAGGAGATCAAAGTAATTCAGGTAGATATTCGCCAGCAGTGGTGAAATGACCCCACCTTGTGGTGTACCCAAATCTGAGCGTCTGACATTGCCTTCCTCCATGACACCTGCACTTAGCCACTTCCTCAACAGCTTCAGAATTCGTCTATCGCTGATTCGCATTTCTACCAGCTTAATGAGTTTCTCCTGATTAATGTTGTCGAAGTACCCTTGGATGTCGACGTCGACCACCCAATTCCCTTTGCGGTTACATGCTTTCCGAATGCGATCTAACGCTTGCTTTGCACTTCGTTTTGGCCTGAACCCGAATGACGTTTCCTGAAAATCCGCCTCGAAGATCGGTTCCATGACGAGTTTCGCTGCCATCTGGATGACGCGGTCTCTCACCGTGGGAATGCCTAGCGGTCGCTTTTTGCCATCTTTCTTTGGAATGTAGTGGCGCCTTACAGGTTGCGGATGATAATTGCCTTCCTTAAGAAGACGTTGACATTCGTGTACAAAGAGCACCTCTCCTTGTTTCTCGATGTCTGCCAGTGTCTCTCCGTCTATTCCTGCCGAGCCCTTATTAGCTCGTACTCTTCGCCATGCTTCCCACAGGATGTCTATTCGATAGACCTTGTCGTACAACGCGTGAAACCTTCGCTTCTTGTTTTCCTTGGCCGCATGACCTAGTTTCTCTTGGAGTTGTTGAACGTTTTCCTTTGGTGTTGTTAGCCGTTTGGCATTCACTGACTCGTACCTCCTTAAGAAACTTGAACAAAGCAGGGCTCCTTCCCTCCTGCAGGTTTTGTTGTCCTGCATTCTTCGGTACTATGAGCCCCTCGGACTCCCTTCCTGCAGACGGTTCACTTCACCTTTTAGGCTTATAGAGCGTCTCTTTACGGTTTCAAAAAAAAAAAACGTGCAGGGGAGGGCCTCCCCAGTTCACTGCATCCTCTTTCATACCATGCCGATCCCCTTACGCCGGAGGATTCTTCACTGTCGTTCCAAGTTCTGAACAGCTTCCATGGCCTTCGTCCATATGCGCGAGACTCGGCTTCCTCTTCCCCTCTTGCGAGGCCTTTTTGACGACGCGGCAGGATTCACTTTATGTTACAGCCTGGTATTTCGCTCGCCCTGTCTCCGACAGGTACTTTCGTCGATACGCTTCTACGCACAGATTTCGCCGTACGCAGGTATCCTAGCTACGCGGGGGCTTGGCCCCTCCCGCGACCGGACTTTCACCGGCTAGAAGATGCGTGCTTCTGGGCACGCCCTACAAAAAAAGGGCGGCCTGAAGGCCGCACCCTTTATCCCTTGACTGCCCCCGCCACAACGCCCTCAATAATATAGCGCTGACAGAACAGATAAAATATGACCACAGGCACAATAGCAAGCGTCAGCATCGCCATCATCGCACCCATATCAATCGAGCCATAGCCGCCGCGCAGGTACTGAATGGCAATTGGAATGGTTTTGTACTCTGTACCAATCACGAGATAGGGCAGCAAATAGTCGTTCCAGATCCACATCACATTCAGGATGGCGACCGTAATCGCGATCGGCTTCAGGATCGGAAACACAACCCGGAAGAACATCTGCCGCGGATTGCCGCCGTCCATCATCACGGCCTCTTCAATCTCTACAGGGATGGACTTGACGAACCCGGAGTACAGGAAGACAGACAGCCCCGCGCCAAAGCCTAAATAAATGATGACAATACCGAGCGGATTGTCCAGGTGCAGCACATTGGCCACCTTGGTCATCGTGAACATTACCATCTGAAAGGGCACGATCATGGAGAAGACGAAAGCAAAATACAAGGATTTGGTGAACCCGGTCTTCACCCGTGTAATGTACCAGGCCGTCATGGACGTGAACCAGACAATGACAAGCACCGACAGCACCGTAATGAGCAGGGACATGCCGAACGCGTTCAGAAAGCCTGTTTTCTCCAGGCCGCTGATATAGTTTTCCAGACCGACGTAGGTGGTGCTGTCCGGCAGCTTGAACGGCGCATCACTGATGAAAAATTTTCCCTTAAAGGAGTTCATGAGCACAATCAGGATCGGGGACAGGAACACGGCCATCAGAACCAGAAACAGCACAAAGATCGTATTGTCGCGGACCGTTTCTCTTTGCATTACTGCTCAACCTCCCTTCTTCTGGTGATAGACAGCTGGATCATGGAGATCAGGGCCACGAGCACGAAGAACACGACAGCCTTCGCCTGCCCCACTCCTTCAAAGCCCGGCGTGCCGTAGAAGGTGTTGTAAATGTCCAGGGCAAGCATTGCGGTCTCCTTGGAGGGAGCCCCTGCGGTCAGCGCAAGGTTCTGGTCAAACAGCTTCAGGGAATTGATCATCGTCAGGAACAGGCAGATGGTAATGGCCGGCATAATCATCGGAATGGTCACGTGCCGCACGGTTGCCCAGCGGTCTGCGCCTTCGATTTTGGCGACCTCGAACAGGTCCTTAGGGATGCTTTGGATGCCCGCGATGTAAATAACCATCATATACCCGATCATCTGCCAGCTCATGAGAATGACCAGTCCCCAGAAGCCGTACTTGGCGTCAAACGTCAGTGTCACCTCATAGCGGTACAGAATTCCGTTCAGAATCAGCTGCCAGATGTAGCCCAGCACGATGCCCCCGATCAGATTCGGCATGAAAAAAGCCGTCCGGAACAGATTCGTGCCCTTTCTGCCCCGTGTCAGCAGCAAGGCCAGCAGGAAGGCCAGCACATTGACCGTAATGATGGAGACGACGGTAAACTTGCTTGTAAACCAGAGTGCATTCTGAAAATCCGGATTGGCAAAGGCTTTGCCATAGTTGCTCAGCCCTACCCATGTCGCATCATTAACGGTCGTGAACTCGGTAAAGGACAGATAGATGCCCAGCGCGAAGGGAACCACGAACAGGGCAGCAAAGGCAAGCAGGGTCGGCAGGGTAAAGAACAAGACGTATCTTTTGATTGATTTCTCCATATCGACGCTCCGATCACATAGAATCCAAAAAGAGTAAAGAAGCGCCACTGCGCAGCATACTGTACGCAGTGGCCCGAAAATTTCACAGGGTTATTGGCTTGTTCTGGCCTTCTCGGCTTTCCAGCTTTCTGTTACCGTGCTGGCGACCTGCTCCCATGTTGCACTGCCCTGGGCATATTGCAGCAGCGCATCACCGAACTGGTTCTTGAACTCCTCGCTTGGGAAGGCGGCAAAGGTCCAGGCTACGGACGTTGTGCCTTCATCCATCCAGCGTGTCACTTCTTTTGCCAGTGGATCTGCAGGCTTCTCATCATCTCCGAAGGTGTTGAATGGTGCGATGAAGCCGAGCTCGTTCACGATATACTGCTTGCCTTTGTCACTGGAGAACAGCCACTCCAGGAATGCGATAGAAGCTTCCTGCTTCTCTTGGGATACCTTGCTGTTAATGGCGAAATAATTCTCGGTTCCGACAGCCAGACCCTGGTTCTCTTCGCCTTCTACGCCGGTATAGATCGGCATGAATTTGATATCCTCGGCTTTCACCGTGTTGCCGCCAACTTCGTTAATCTGGGACCATGCCCAGTTTCCGTTCTGTACCATGGCTGCCTGACCCAGCGCGAATTCTGCCATGGAATCAGCTACGGACTTGCTTCCGACCATCGTGCCTTTGCTGACAGAGTTGTTAATGTAGAGGTCAAAAATATTCTTGTAGTTGCTTCCATACTTGAACTCGATTTCCTTGGCATCAAGTCCGGCCAGCACGGTGCTGTCATAGCCGTCCATATCCTTGAACTCATAATACAGCGGCAGGTTCGCCAGGTGCGTCTGCCATCTCCATTGCTCGCCCGGAGCCATGGACGTGGAGGCGAATACGCCTTTGATGCCCAGAGCATCCTTTTTCGCGGTCATATCCTCAACCACGGCCTTCAGGGTGTCGAAGCTGTTGATTTCTGCGGCGGAAGAGATGCTGACGGCTTTGTCGGCCATCTCGAAATATTTCTTCATAATAGCGTCATTGTAGATGATGCCATAGCCTTCAACCACATAAGGGATGCCGTATACACCCTCTCCGCTCGTCACCGCAAGGCTTGGGTCAGACAGGAAGCTGTACAGCTTGGTGTCCTTCAGATCGCTGGCATAGTCCTTCCAGTTGTTATATCCGACCGGACCGTTAATCTGAAAAATCGTCGGAGGATCGGATTTGGCCACCTCGGACTTCAGCGTGGTTTCGTAGGTGCCGGCAGCAGCGGTCACCACTTTCACTTTAATGCCGGTCTCCGCTTCGTAATCCTTGGCAATCTTGTCATACACCTGTGCAATTTCCGGCTTGAAATTCAGGAAGTAGATTTCATCCACCTTCGCTGTCTGCTCCTCGGCCGGTGCTTTGCCGCTGTCCTTGTTCGGCTCTGTCGTGCCGGTGGAGCCGGTTTCGGTCCCGCCTCCGCATGCCGCCAGACCCATGGTCAGTGTCAGCCCGAGAATCAGGCTCATCCATTTTTTACTCTTTTTCACGTGTATGCCCCCTTTATAGGTATGGTTTAAAATGACTCCGTATAAGATTCCCGCTCCTTAGCGGCTCTATAGTTTAGTTATAGCATTACAGAATATCCCAGCGCATCGGAATATCCTCGCATGAACAAGGAACATTTTCGCCTGCTGCTAGAGTAAAGGGCAGATAAATTCTGCCCCTCCTCATCAAACCGTACGTGAGGTTTTCCCTCATACGGCTTTCCGATGTTCGTCATTCATGTGCATGCAGATCACAAGAGCGTTTTAAGTCCACATTGTGAGGACAGTGCTTTCACTTCGCGTAATGAGCTCATCCATCGCGTGCGTTGACGTTTCTTGGCAACCCATTTGGCTAGTCGCTGGAGGATGTACCAGTCCAGTTTCGCCATCTTCTTTTGGCTGTAAGCTGTGTAGTAGTAGTTGCGCCACCCCTGTATTTTAGGGTTTAAGTATTCCAGGTGGTCCTGGAAAGTCTTGTGACGCATATTCGGCGGAGCAAGTCGCTCCTTCACGACCTCTCGGATTCGCTCTTCCGCCTTGCGACACAGCCACTGCTGGGTCGTATAGTATACTTTGCCTTTGGATGTCTCGGCTTTCGTCTTTCGATGGTGCATGCCTAGAAAATCAAAGCCTTCTTCTCCTGTCCATAGTCCAACGATGCGTGTCTTGGTTGGATGTAACGTTAGCTCTAGGCGGTCCATAATAACTCTAATGAGTTCGTACGCCCGATCTGCATCCTTCTTTGTTTTGCAGATGACCACCAGATCGTCCGCGTAACGTGTGAGTTCCCCCATTTTACTGCCATGCCGTTCCCACAGGAGATCAAAGTAATTCAGGTAGATATTCGCCAGCAGTGGTGAAATGACCCCACCTTGTGGTGTACCCAAATCTGAGCGTCTGACATTGCCTTCCTCCATGACACCCGCACTTAGCCACTTCCTCAACAGCTTCAGAATTCGTCTATCGCTGATTCGCATTTCTACCAGCTTGATGAGTTTCTCCTGATTAATGTTGTCGAAGTACCCTTGGATGTCGACGTCGACCACCCAATTCCCTTTGCGGTTGCATGCTTTCCGAATGCGATCTAACGCTTGCTTTGCACTTCGTTTTGGCCTGAATCCGAATGACGTTTCCTGAAAATCCGCCTCGAAGATCGGTTCCATGACGAGTTTCGCTGCCATCTGGATGACGCGGTCTCTCACTGTGGGAATGCCGAGCGGTCGCTTTTTGCCATCCTTCTTCGGAATGTAGTAGCGCCTTACGGGTTGCGGATGATACTCGCCTTCTTTAAGAAGCCGTTGACATTCGTGTACAAAGCATGTTTCTCCTTGTTTCTCGATGTCTGCCAGTGTCTCTCCGTCTATTCCTGCCGAGCCCTTATTAGCTCGTACTCTTCGCCATGCTTCCCAAAGAATGTCCAGCCGGTAGACCTTGTCGTACAACGCGTGAAACCTTCGCTTCTTGTTTTCCTTGGCCGCATGACCTAGTTTCTCTTGGAGTTGTTGAACGTTTTCCTTTGGTGTTGTTAGCCGTTTGGCATTCACTGACTCGTACCTCCTTAAGAAACTTGAACAAAGCAGGGCTCCTTCCCTCCTGCAGGTTGTGTTGTCCTGCATTCTTCGGTACTATGAGCCCCTCGGACTCCCTTCCTGCAGACGGTTCACTTCACCTTTTAGGCTTATAGAGCGTCTCTTTACGGTTTCAAAAAAAAAAACGTGCAGGGGAGGGCCTCCCCAGTTCACTGCATCCTCTTTCATACCATGCCGATCCCCTTACGCCGGAGGATTCTTCACTGTCGTTCCAAGTTCTGAACAGCTTCCATGGCCTTCGTCCATATGCGCGAGACTCGGCTTCCTCTTCCCCTCTTGCGAGGCCTTTTTGACGACGCGGCAGGATTCACTTTATGTTACAGCCTGGTATGTTGCTCGCCCTGTCTCTGACAGGTACTTATGTCGATACGCTTCTACGCACAGATTTCGCCATACGCAGGTATCCTAGCTACACAGGGGCTTGGTCCCTCCTGTGACCGGACTTTCACCGGCTAGAGAATGCGTGCTTAGCTGGGCACGCCGCACAAAAAAAGAAGCGGACCGCAATGGTCTGCTTCTTTCTGGGGGGGATTATGTTTATGTCCCGCAATAGGTGCGGTAGGCGCGGCCGGTCGGCTCAGGGGGATCGCAGTAGGGCTGCTGCAGCGAAGAATAGATATAGGGATGGGACAACACCTCCAGCAGCCGCTTTATCACACTCAGATCGCCCTGTTCTGCTGCCTGTAACGCTTCCTCCACGCGGTGATTCCGCGGAATGACTGCCGGATTGCTGCCCCGCATCAAGCGCCAGGCCGCTTCCAGAGATTCCTCCTGCTGGCGCTGCCGTTTCTTCCACCGCTCCTGCCAGCGCTGAAACGCCTCGATCGCCTGCATCTCCGTGTCTTCTCCCAGAGTCAGGGCGCGGAAGGTGTTGGTAAAGTCAGCCCGGTGCTCAGCCATCAGATCCAGCAGGTCGGTTATGAGCTCCTGGTCGTCCTGATGTTCGTTAAACAGGCCCAGCTTGGCTCTCATGCCGTGCAGCCAGCTATCCTCAAACCAGACGCCAAACTTTGCAATTTCTTCTTCTGCGAGCTCCGCAGCCTTGTTCACATCCTCATGGATCAAGGGAAGCAGCGCTTCTGCCAGCCGCGCCAGATTCCAGGCTCCAATGTACGGCTGCTTGCCATAGGCATAGCGGCCCTGCGAATCAATGGAGCTGAACACGGTCGATGGATGGTAAGCATCCATAAAGGCACAGGGTCCGTAATCAATACTCTCTCCGCTCAGCGTCATATTGTCCGTATTCATCACGCCATGAATGAAGCCGACCAGCTGCCACTGCGAGATGAGTGAGGCTTGGCGGCGGATGACCTCCTGCAATAAAGAAAGATAAGACTGCTCTGCATCCTTTACATGAGGATAGTGCCGGGCAATCGTATAGTCTGCCAGGGTGCGTACATCCTCCGATGTTCCCCACTGCGCGGCATATTGAAAGGTTCCAACCCGGATATGGCTGGCCGCCACCCGGGTCAATACAGCCCCCGGCAGCGACAGCTCTCTTTGAATCTCTTGACCGGTAGCCGTCACGGCCAGACTTCTGGTCGTCGGGATGCCCAGGCCGTGCATCGCCTCACTGATGATATATTCCCGCAGCATGGGCCCCAAGGCTGCCCGCCCGTCTCCGCCCCGGGAGTAAGGTGTACGCCCCGATCCCTTCAGCTGTATATCATAGCGGCCTCCGGCTGGCGTAAGCTGTTCCCCGAGCAGCACTGCCCGTCCATCCCCCAGCATATTGAAATAGCCGAACTGATGCCCTGCATAGGCCTGAGCCAGAGGCTCCGCACCTTGAGGCAGCTCGTTTCCGGCCAGCACGGCCGCTCCTTCCGGGCTCTGAAGGCTGGAGGCATCCAGCCCCAGCGTCTCTGCCAGCTCACGATTAAACAGGATGATCTTCGGTGCCTTGACAGGCGCTGGCTCCTGTCTCGTGAACAGGAGGTCCGGCAGCCTGCTATAGCTGTTATCAAGCTTCCATCCGGCTGCTGCCGGCTGCTGTGATTGTGTCATGGCGTTCTAGGCTCCTTTGCGATCCTCGTATTGAAATTCCACAGTCGTTCTTACATGGAGTCATTTCTATGTGAATACACATCTATGCTCTATTATACCCGGAACAGGAGGAAAGATCGCAACAGCGGCCGGCGGGATCTGCGTCCTTCTGACCATCATCACGCCAGCAGCAGTAAAAAAAGGAGCCGCATGCGGCCCCTTCAGGTCTGTTCTCTGTTATCCTGCAGCGTTGTTTTTGCCAGAGGCAAACTCCTGACGCTTGATTTGTCCCCAGGCATGACGGGTTTTGCGGAAGCGGATAATGCCTTCTACGCGGTAAAGAATGGTCAGCTGCCGGAAGCCCAGGTTCTCGATAAATGCATAGCCAACCAGCTTCATCAGATCGCTGAAGCGCAAATATCTCCGGAAGGAGAATTGCTCCAGCAGGATGCTTCCCAGGGACAAGGTCGTGCCCAGCAGGAAAGCAATCATAAAGAACATCAGGAAGCTGCTGAATTCCAGCAGGCCGAATAAATAAGCTAATGGAATAAAGATATATCCCAGAAATTCAATAACAGGACCAATCAGCTCAAAAATCCAGTAGTATGGCAGCGTAATCAGACCGATTTTGCCGTATTTAGGATTAAGCATCATATGCTTATAGCTTAACAGGTTATCAAACAGGCCAATCTGCCATCTGCGGCGCTGTACCCGCAGGTCTTTAAGCGATTCCGGCGCCTGGGTCCAGCACACTGCATCCGCCAGAAACTTGATCTGATACGGCTGCTTGCGGTCCTTCATGAACTTGTGCAGCCTCATAATAATGTCCATATCTTCGCCGATCGACTTCAATTTATATCCGCCGCAATCAATGACTGCCTGCTTGTTAAAGGCCCCGAAGGCCCCCGATATAATCAGAATGGAATCCAGCTTGCTCAGGCTGGTACGGCCCGTCAGAAAAGCTCTCAGGTACTCCACAATCTGAAGCCCGGCCACCTTGCTCTTGGGCAGCTTCATTTCCACGAGCTCCCCGTTGTGCAGCTTTGAGCCATTCGCAAGGCGGACAATGCCGCCCAGGGCTACAGTATCGGGGCGCTCAACGAACATCATCGCCAGCTTGACCAGCGCGTCCTGATCCAGCACAGAATCGGCATCAATGCTTGCAAAAAACGGATACGCCGAAACATTAATCCCCGCATTCAGCGCGTCCGCCTTACCGCCGTTCAGCTTGTCCACCAGCACCAGCTTCTCATATTGCGGATTCCGGTAAATGCCGAGAATTTCTTGAGTTTCGAGACTTTTCTTATAGGGCTGCTTGACCTGTACCAGGCCAAACTCATCAATGATCCGGGCCATTGTGGCATCCTGCGAGCCATCATTGACAATCACGATTTCATACTCAAAATAGTTCAAGGCCAGCAGCGATTTAATGTTATCTACAATCGTCATTTCTTCGTTGTATGCAGGCACGAGTACGGAAATCGGCACCATATTCTTGGACTCGGTATACCGCTCATAATCCGAGGATTTCATTTTTTTCTTGTAGCTGGACAAATCCAGGACCGAAATAAACATTTGAAAATTATAAAACAAATTAATGCCGATCGTATAAATCATGCAGAATTCACTGAAATACAACAAGAACTTCCAGAAATAATACATTAGATCGCTACCAACTTTCCCTATTCGTCATGTTGATCGTTATACAGAGATCTCCATTACACCGATAACTGCTTCACGGGCAAACTGGTCCTCGCCGTTAATAATGCGCCGAACATACTCTTCTCCGTCCGGTGAAGCTGCAAGCGTCTTGGCGGCGTTATGCCGGACCCACCACTCAGGGTCGCCAGTCGCCTGGACCAGCGCCTGCAAGCTAGCGCGTGTCCTTGTACCCTCCAGGCTCTTGGCCGCCGCCGCTCGAACCTCCCAGGCCGGGTCCTCCAGCTGCCGGACAAGCTCCGGCTCTATGGAGGAATCCTTCCACCCGCCGAGAGCTCGGATACAAGCAATGCGCAGATTGATATTGCTGCTGTTCAGGTGCTCCAGATAATACTCCTCCAAGCCCTCCAGCTGTTCATCGGCCGCGGATTTAATGAGGATGCTCTTCAGATAATCATCACTCTGATCCAGCGTCAGCTTGAACAGGTCCCGCTTGGAGCCTTTAAACTCGGAGAGTACCTCCAGCAGGGTACGGAACGACAGGGACAGGGTAGAGGACTGCTTCACCAGCGTACCCGACAAGCGCTCCAGATCTCCCAGCTTGGCCAGGGCCAGCAGCACATGATACACCACATGATTGCTCTTGCTTGAAGACAGCCTCGACATCTCGTCTCCGAATGACTTCAGCCGCAGATCACCAATATACTGACAGGCGAGCGCCTGCAGATGCTCCTGATTCGAGTGCAGCCGCCGCTCCAAGAAATCTATAATGCCGACCTTGTCGTAGAACGTATACAGCAGCTCCTGGTGCTTGTAGAGCTCGTCTTCCCCTCTGCGGGCAAGACAGGAGATCAGCAGCTCGTAGCGGAATGCCTTGCCGCGGAGCAGCCGGCTCCACTCGCCGGTTCGGATTCGTGACTCCCGTCCTTTGCCGTTAAGCAGCTCGTTCAGCTCTTGTTCAAAGACTGCACTCAGCTGCTGCTCCTTCTTCATTCGATGATGCGCGCTCATCCACATAAGAACAATGGCTATGAAAAAGACCATGACAAGCCCGGAAGATATCCACAGTAATATAAATGCTTCTCTCACTCCTACCGCCTCTCTCTCCGCTCCTCTTCAGCCGCTTCAGGGGCTGAATTCATCCTGGTATGCCTCACGAATCCATTCATAGCTGCTCTTGCTTCGAGCGGTGTATTGGGGCACGTCCCAAGTCTTCCAGGTGAACGTGCGGTATCCCTGTGAGGTGACACTTTCCGGAAATTGATATTCTACCTTACGTGTCTGCTTGTCCATGACCACCAGTGAAACTACCATGCCGTCCGTCATCTTGACGGAGATAGCCTCATCTGATCCCGGCACTCCCTGCTGCTGCTCGTCACTGATCACAAGCAGGCTGGAAGGATCGGTGAAATTGAGCCGGGCCCATGGAATTCTTACCTTTAAAGTGTTCTCCTGGAGGTTTAGATGCGTATCCCCTCGTTCAAAGCTGCCTGCTGTAAGGACAGACAGATCTTTGGCGCGAGCGGAAGCTCCCTGATCCGGGAGCGGTGATAGCCGCTCAAAGATGCCGTCTGTCGTAACCTTTGTAAAATAAGTGCCGCGGCTCTTGTTGTACGTAGGGATCACCAGCAGCTCAGCTTGATCCGGCTGAGGGATGACCAGCTTAAATTCAGTCCCTGACCAGTTTTCATTGACGTTTGGCTCCAGCATATACTCGCCTTTTTTGCGGTCGATCGTGTCGATATACATCATGAGCTGCTGCTTGTCCCAATCCGGCAGCTGCTTGAACTGTGCTTGAATGTGGAAATACGATTCATCCGCACCCATGCCTATAGAATCCAGCGGACCTGAGCCCTTCAGATTTAAGGTCAAAGGCACATTGCGATCCGATTCCATCGCCACAATGCCGTAATTTTGCGCGGGATCGTCCGTGTTATGCCACAACGCTCCCCGCTTCTTGGGAATCATGTACGGCGCAGTGTCCGGACTGCTGCTTCCCCATTCGTCTGCCCATTCGTAAACGAGTCCGCCCAGAGCTCCGCTATCCTGAATGCTCTGAATCATATCCGCCAGCTCCCGGCCCTGATCCTCTTCCGTGATGCCGTTCGTGGTCGGAATTCCAAATTCATTGACCAGGATGTGATAGCGGTCCTCTTCCTTCACCAAGTCATTCAGATAGCCTGCAAAGAAGCCTGCTTTGCCGTCTTCCTCAAGCTTGGATGGATAAATATTATAAGCACCAAACAGCTGTGCCTTGAATTGGGCTGTGGTGCCTATATGGTCCAGCTCCACCTGTCCGTCAGGCGTGGACGTAAGCCCGGCCTTACGGACATACACCGGATCCAGCTCCGGGTTTAGCACGACTGCCAATGGATGCTGCATGCCGTACTGCTGCAGCTCTACGCCTGCCAGCTTATCCAGCATGGAAGCCAGCCAGGCTTCGACCGGCGTCGCTCCATCCGTTGAATACATGAAGTCACCTTCATAGGTGTAGCCGGCATGCGCTGTATTGGCAGCTGCTACCGAGCTCTTGCTCCATGCCGGCTCCAGCGTATAGGCAAGGACATAACCTGACACATCATTACTATAACGTTCTGTCTCGTTCGAACCCGAGCTTTCATGATTGCCATGCAGAGCATGTACCGTGTTCTCCATGATCTGCTGGAACGCACCCTGCTCCTCCTTACTTAAGACATCCTGCGGAGCCGGATCGGATGCAAGTGATATGTTCTGAATTAAATAGAGCGTCTGATCCGGATGGCTGACATTGAAATTATCCAGAGCCCGGTAGAAAACAGGCGGCATCAGGTCCTTCACGCGCAACGTATTGGCATTCATATCCGCCATTTGCTGAAACCACTCGGTATAAAAAGCAGCATCCTCCGGGAAAGTGCCCGGAGCGTAGCCAGGAATGCCTGAGCCTACATTAACGCCCTGGATGTGTCTCTTCTCCCATACTCCGTTTCGGTAGACCGAGAATTGGCCCTCCTCAATGGCGGAAACCAGCTTCACGCCGGAGGCTTCATCTGCCTTGACGACAAAGGACTGGGGCTCCTCCTGAGCCTCGATCTCCTCCATCACGTTAGTGATGAAGGGAACGTAGAAGCGCCAGTAGAAGTAGCCCAAATCCCCTTCACTTTCAATGCTGAAGAGCTTGTACAAGGGTGCTGCCCCGATAAAGCCATGCAGCTTATCCGGACCTCTGTAATCCGAGAAGTCTCCTGCCATATACACTGAGCGCTGTTCCCCTTCGCGGCGGTCTACGATGGCGGGAAACGTTCCCTTCAGCCCGTAAGGCTCCAGCTGCTTCTTGCCCTCCTCCGTCAGGTCCAGGCTATACCAGGCGATCACATCCTCAGGAGCATCCGGCTCCACGATTTCGAACCAGTTATAGTAGTTCACTGCTTCCGTTTCGTATTTCCCGTTCAGGTCCTCATTCATCCCAACCTGCAGCGAGCTTCCCGTAAACCCGATATCCCGCTGCAGAATGACAATCTGGTCGTTGCCGGCGATCACGATGCCGGCGCCGCTCAGAGACCAGGCCTTGCCGTACTGCTTCTGATAAATGTTGCGGATCCAGTCCGGAACGTCGATCTCGGAGGATAAATCCGAGAAGAATTTGCCGGCCATCCCGGTAAAGGACACGCCGAACAAGCGGCCTAGCTCCTTGGATACCGCGTCACTCGTCGGCTCACCGGCAATATTATATTCGCCAAGCAGCGTGGTGCCTCTGGCGTAGCTGTTCGATACCCAAGCGATCTCGTCCCGGGTGAGACCGGATATTCCCGGCTCCTCTACTCCACTCTCTCTGGAGCCTCCGGTGCCGTAGGCATCCAGCAGATAGATCATGTCGGGCACGTTATTGATCTGCAGCGGCTTATGAACAAGCTTGCCATTGCTCAGGGCATTGCCGGAGTAATCCGTATCCATGCTGTAGGCCTTGCCGGTCTTGGGATTGTCAATCCGCTGATGATTCAGCACCCAGTACAGCCCGCGCTGTTTGCTATAATCCAGCTGTGGCTTGTCCTTGCTGTCCTGCAGAATCGGGAAGGTCTTGTTGACCACGACGACATCCAGCGCCTTGGCCGGTTTCAGCAGCCACCAGACAAAGGGCGTAAGAACTAGAATGACAAGCACTGCGAGCAGGATATAGCGAAGCTTGAAGGCTCTGTTCTTCATGTCTTCCTACTCCTTTACCGTGGACAGGCCCTTAAAGCCTTCCTGCAAAATATAATAGGACGGCTTCAGCCTCTCATGGTAGCTAGGTCGCTCCCAATCCTCCCAGGTATAGCGGGACATCGGCACGTTCGAAGGGGCATTCTCATCAGGCTGCATAATGCCAATGTGAAAGCTGTCTGTCTTTAATGAAGCGATGGTTCCACGTGCATGCATGTCATCCATGATCATTTTGCGCGAAGGGTCCATCACATTGAGGAGCTGCCATGGAATACGGATCTCCAGCTGGCCGTCCTGGTAATAGAAATCGCTCAATGAGTTATACTCCGGATGCTCCGGATTGCTGATGCCGTACAGCAGCTTCCCCGTCTCATAGCCGGTAAACGGAATAACTTCTCCGCTTGTCGGAATCTTGATCTGCTTGTTCAGCGCAAGGAAGATGGGATTGAACAGGCCCGAGTTCTTGGTATGATATTCAGCCTGTCTTTCTAACAGATCCGTCAGCACCGCATAGCGGAAATAATAATTGTCATAATAGGCATCGACAAGCAGGCGCGAGTTGTCCGGCCCCTGAATCTGCAGCACAAAATCCGCGGCCTCGCTGAAGGATACCTTCATATCCTTCATCCCGTCATTGCCCTGCCCCGATATCGTGTCCATCGGCAGCAGCAGCGTATCCTGCTCAAAATTATAATTCTCGGCTTCCACCCTAAAATACATATAAGCTTCATCACTCCGGACGTACAGCTTCAGCCGCTCATCCTCGTAAAAAGGCTTCTCCCCCTGCCACTCCATCGCATTTCCGTCTACCTCCACCAGATTGCCCGGGCTGCCCGGGTCAAACGCCAGCAGGCCGAAATGCTGCTCGTTGGTCTGCGTGTTGCTCCAGAACGGACGGGAGTCCGGCAAATCCAGATCATTGTTATTCCAGGTTCGCTTGAACCATTCATCCTGCCAGGCAAATACAATGCCTCCGGCGAGACCTGCATCATGAATATCGGTCATCATGTGCATAATCATATCGCCCTGGGTCTTTTCATCAATAAAGCCCTGGTTAAAGCCGGTCACCCTGTTCTCATGAGCCTTACCGCGGGAGGCTGGAATGCCGAACTCGGAGATGACAATCGGAATGCTGTGCACCTGCTTCAGGTCCTCCAGATAAGCACGGTAGGGGTTGGCTTGTCCCCGCTCATCCATATATTCAATGTATTCCTTCTGAAAGCTAAAGGTGTCCGGGTAGTATGGATACACGTGATACGATGCAAACATCCCCGTCTCATAGGATTCCTTGGTCTTGATATGCTCGACATTAACCTCTACCAAATCCTCGTTCGGATAAGGCTCGCTTGAATGCGTCAGCGGATCGGTAGTAACCCAGTTGGAAAAGGCCACCGGACGCTGCATTCCATACTTCTCCTGCTCATAGGCCATAATGCCGTCGCCCATCTCGGCCAGGAAAATTTCAAACGGGGAGGCATTCTCTGTAAAAAGGTGCTTGCCCTCAAATTGGTCACGTGCTGTATTATTTTCATCTGTGCCCACTACAAAAGCCGGCTCCCATTCGATCCCCAGGATCCAGCCGATCACATAGCTTGATACATCCGATGTATACGTTCCATCTGCATGCCCCTTGTTCGGAGCCAGATAGCGGTCACCGTGTAAAATATCTACGATTTCCTTCCCGCTGCGGATCACATCATTCACAATTTTGTCTTCTTCGCCAAACGCATCCTCAATCGTCAGGATGTCATTCTCATCTACCCACACCCCGTGAATGAGGTACAGGGGATCCTTGCCGGCAGCCTCATTGCTCTGGTTAAAATCGAGCAGCGCATTGTAGAACTGTGGTCTGAGCGTGGTGTACACACGAATCGTATTGGCATTCATGTCTGATATGTATTGAAACCAGCGAAGATATTCCTCATAGGTAATCGCCAGCTCACCCGGGAAGGCGCCCGGCTTGCCGGCCCCAATATTGACACCCTTGACGAAAAACGGCTCCCAGCCCGCATTTGTGCGCACATGAAAAGAACCGTTTTCCACTTTGCTGACATAGGGAAACCGGATCTTTTCGGGTTGATCATCGGTTGTGACATCTGAATTTCTCTCAGGTATAAGGACAACGGCAGTCACAAGCCCTGCCAGAAAAATAGACAAGATCAGTAATATATATCTAGCTTTCGACTTCATAAGACACCTCCTACCACATCTTATAGGTAGTAGGACTCAGGTGTCAATATGCGAAGATGTGAATAAGTATGCCAAAACATCATTTAATACCAGATTGACAAACTTTTTCTGAAAACAACTACTTCATTTCCATCCAGCTTTCATAGTGATGAATCGCGATCCCGTGGAAGGCAGGATCCTTCTTATATTTCTGGTAAACCTGCTCCAGCTGTCCATACATATATTCCTTGCCATCTCCATAAAAGGTCACGAAGTCGTTCCCCTCCGGCAGCTTGCCGGTCTCGACGGCAATCACGCCCTGTACCCCATACTTGCGAAACAGCTTCATCTCTGCCGCAGCGACTCCTGCAACGCCATCATTCAGGAAGGCCGTATCCCGATAAGCCATAATTGTAATATGCTTCACATGGCCGCAAACCCATTCTGCGACATTGCCCTTGCCATATTGATTGTTATATGGAATGCCATACAGCCAGAACGGAATATCAATCTCGAACACGAGATCATGCCGGTCCGTATAGTCCTTAAAGGTCAGCATCATCGTCTGGTAGTTTGTCCACAGCATGTTCTTCTTCTGCTCGTACTTGTCATGGCCGTAAGGCTCCACGTCCAGGTGAATGCCTTTGAACTTTTCTTCCGGAGCGGCCTGGTTCTGATATGTCGTCAGCCATGACAAAAAAGCCTGCTGCAGCTTGGGACCATTCCGGTCCGCCCAATACGGACTGCCGTCAAGAGCATGGACTGCAATGCCGGCCGCATGAGCCTTGCGGATAAATCGCTGATACACCTCCAGCTGAATATCAGTCTGAATCTGAAGCTGGAGCACATCCACATGGTGACTGACCAGATTGGAGATCACGGTCTCCTGTTGCTCTTCCTCTACAATGGTGGCCGTATCCCACAGCCAGGTTGAGATCGTCGTCGACTGGTCAAATCGGGAGGCTGCCTCCGCCCCGGTCAGCCCAAACCATGCGGTCATCGCAAGGGAGAACTTCAAGATAATACTTAATCTGCGCATGTCTGTTCACCATTTTCCTTAAATTGTGTGTTCTACTCTAATATCGTCTATGTCTAGCCTCTGCATTAGACCTGGCTATCATTATAGTTTATGCCTCTAGCATGTGATGTGCTTGTTTAAGAGCCTGCTAGTCACTATGCTTTCTTTCCATAAACCGATATCCGATGCCCGGTTCAGTAACAATGTACTGAGGCCGGGTAGAGTCCTGCTCCAGCTTCTTTCGGAGATGGCCGACATAAATGCGCAGATAATGACTTTCCGCTTCATAATGATGCTTGCCCCACACCTGCTGCAGCAGCTGCCGCTGCGTCATGACTCTTCCTGCATTCAAAGCCAACACTTTAAGAAGATCGTATTCTGTGGGCGTAAGCTTGATTCTTTTTCCCCCCAGCTCGACATGTCGATGTGCCAAATCCAGGGTCAAGCCCTCAAACTGCAGCACCGGCTCCTGAGCGGTCCTTGCTGCATGGCGCAGGGCGACGCGAATGCGTGCTATAAGCTCCCCCATGCCAAAGGGCTTTGTAACGTAATCATCTGCTCCTCCGTTCAGCATTTCAATCTTCGTTTCTTCCCGCTCCTTCGCTGTCAGCACGATAATCGGAACCGTTGTCCACTCTCGCAGCCGTTCCATCACTTCCAATCCACTCAGATCAGGCAGACCCAAATCCAGCAGAATGAGATCAGGAAGGCAGGTCGAAGCCTTCTCCAGGCCTTGAATGCCCGTCTCCGCTTGAACAACCTCGTATTCGTGAGCCTGCAGCGCCACGTTTAACAGCCTTCGAATCTGCAGCTCATCATCAATAATCAGCACTCTGGCTCCTTGCCCGGTACTCATCAAGCTTCACTCCTGGTTTATGGTACGAGGGGCACCGCCGTGCAGCGGTCATGAACCGGAAGGCGAACGGTCACGGTAAGTCCTTGTTGATCGTTCGTCTCGGCCTTAATGCTCCCCCCGTGAAGATCAATAATTCCTTTGCAAATAGCCAGGCCAAGCCCCGTTCCCGGTACATTTTGGCTATGCTTGGCACGGTAAAACTTATCAAAAATCCTCTCCTGGTCGGATTTATCAACCCCGATCCCTTCATCAGCAATCCTGATATTCATAGAGCCCTGCTCCAAGCGAACGTCTACAGTCACTAGGCTGTAATCGTGGGAATATTTGAAGCTGTTGCTCAAAATGTTGACCAGCACCAGCTCCAGCAGTCCCTGGTCCCCGCGAAGCCATCCCAAATCCGGCTGAAGCCTAATGTGCAGCATCCGGTTCCGCTGAAGCTCCTTCACCTGATGCTGCACCACGCCGACAATATCTTCGATGTCGCACCAGCTTTGCCTCAGCTGCAGCATGCCGCTTTCGAGCTGTACCATCCCTAGAAGATTGGAGACCAAGCGGTTCATACGCCTCGCCCCTTCTTCAACCGTGCTCAGGAGCTCTAAGCGGTCGCTGGAAGAGAAGATGCGCTCCCCCTCAATGAGAGCCGTCACAGAGCCGGTAATGGTCGCCAGCGGAGTCCGAAGCTCATGGGAGACCGAGTCCAGGATGGCGTTACGGAGCTTCTCTGACTCTGCTGTCAGCTGGGCAAGCTTGGCCTCCTCGCTTAGCCGGATTCTGGCCATGGTGTTGGCCGCCAAGCCTGCCAGTGCCTCCAGCAGCGGCCGTGCATCTTCCGCCAGCTTTTTCCCTTTCAAGTTCACCGCCATGACGCCGAAGATGCTGTCCTCAGAAGAAATCGGCAGAAACAGACCGGATGCCTCCGGTAAAGTCTCCGCGCCCCGGCCTGCTGTCGTTCTATGCGTGAACACCCACTCTGCAAGGACGGCTTCTTTCTCCGTAACCTCCCAGCGGGAGAAGCCCGGCGCCTGAACGACCCGCTCCAGTCCTCGCCCTTCATGGACTAGGTAAAAGGCAGTTTCACATTCCACATGCCGTGCAATCTGTGCCGATAAGCTGGCCAACAGAGACGGAATCTCTGTCAGCTGGCCCATCTCCTTACTAAGTGCCAATAACAGGGCCGTTTGTGCTTCTCTTCTTTTGGCGTACTGCAGCTGCTGCTTTAACCGGTCTGCCAGGCTGGCTGTCAATCCGGCCACCGCAAGAAAAATAACAAACGAAATCAAATACCGCAGATCCTCCACGGTGACACTCAGCACCGGCGGCACGAAGAAAACGTCAAAAGCCAGGACGCTCAGAGCCGCCGCATACAAAGAAGGTCCCTTGCCCGCATAAACAGCGCTCAAGAGGACCGGTAATAAATAGATCAGGGCAATATTGACCAGATCAAAGGAAAATCCAAGCATCCATAGCAAGAAAGTAAGACTGGCCACCAGCAAAGTGACGCAGGCATATGCACCTGCTGTTCTTCGATAACTCATATCATTCCCACCTCGAACCAGCGTCAGCAACATCATATACATTTTATGTCAATATGGCAATCTTTTCGATACGGTGCGCCCATCAAATGCTAGTTCATGATTCTTTGATGAATTCCAGCCGTCTGCAGAACGACCAGAATATCCAGATGTCGTGCATGTTTCAAGAGCGGCTTGACCAGACTTCGCGACAGCACGCCGGATCCTCCTGATCCGGGGGTATGCCCAATGACAATTTGAGTGCAGCAGCAGGCGCGGGCCTGATATAACAGCTCCCGAACAGCTTCACGGCGATGTTTCGCTTGCAGCACCTCAAACCTGCCGCCAAGACGCTCGGAAAGCTCCTCCAGCTTCAGGCAGCGCTGCTTCTGCTCTGCCGTAAGCTCTTGCGTGGTAACCAGCAAGACGCGCCAGCTGGCTTTCAGCCGAAAGGCAATACGGAAGCCGTGACGAATCAGCCGTTCTGCGTGCTCATTCGGGGTCAGCACGACCAGAATAGCTTCTTGCCCCCGCCAGGGCCCCCTCAGGGAATAGCCCTCTTCCCAGGCCTCCAGCCGTTCATCTACATCATCCGCCAGCTCCCGGAGGGCCAACTCTCGCAGTGCAATCAGATTGCCCATTTTGAAAAAATGCTGCAGCGCCTGCTCTACCTTGTCCATAGCGTATACTTTGCCTTCTCGTATCCGCTGACGCAGGGCGTCCGGTGCTACATCCACCAGCTGAACCTCATCGGCGAGCTGAAGCAAGCCATCAGGCACCGTTTCCCGCACCTTGACACCCGTCAGATGCTCCACTCGGTCTTGAAGACTCTCAAGGTGCTGTACATTCATTGTAGAAATGACCGAAATGCCTGCGTTCAGAATATCCTGAATATCCTGATATCTCTTTTGGTTGCTGCTTCCCGGTACGTTGCTGTGTGCCAGCTCATCAATCAACACGACCTCGGGATTGCACTCCAAGATAGCCGATACATCGAGCTCCTCCAGCAGAGCCCCGCGGTAAGCGATGACCTTTCGTGGGAGGACCGGCAGGCGTCCGACTTGATCCGCCGTCTCCTGTCGTCCATGGGTCTCCAAGAATCCCACCACGACCTTAATGCCTTTCTCACTCCACAAATTTCCTTCCTTCAGCATGGTGTACGTTTTGCCTACACCTGGGGCGGCACCGATATAAACCTTAAATTTTCCCCGCGTAATCTGATGAATGCGCTCTTGGATTTCAAGTCCGCTAAGACGCCGGTAGGAGTGATGAGCAGGTGCAGTCACGCTGGGCGCTGGCAGAATCCGCTCTCCGTAGTTCTCTGCTGTATCCGCCATAAAGTACAGATCTGCATATTGAAGTCGGTCCAGCAGTGCATGAACCACTGAACCCCTGATCAGCTCCTGCCAAGTGCTTTGCCGGGAATGCCCCAGTACAATTCGGGTCACCCCATGCTTATGCGCATAATCAACGAGAGCCCTCGCAATCTGTCTCCTTGAAGGCAGCTGAAGCTCCTCAAAGCCCGCTTGTAATTTATGCACCAGCTTCAGCAGCGAGCTTTTGAACGTTTCCTGGTCAGGGGTGAGCGGCTTCTGAGCATGTACAAATGTAACCACGGACAAACGGCCATTCAGCCGCTTTGAGATTTGCTGCGCCCGCCGTATATAGATCGATCCGTTCCAGTGATACTGTATAGATACCAAAATATGCTCCGAGGCTCCGGAAGGTCCCCCAAGCCCCTGCTCCTTCCTGTGCTCTACCAGCCGTTCGTTAACCTCTTCCGCTACCAGCCGCAGTGCCAGCTCTCTCAGCTTGGCTAAGTGGCCGGGCTCATGCCAGGCGGCTTCAGGGTGCTCCGTCACAAGGGTGCCGTCGGCCAGGCGGGCCAGAATGGTCTCCGGGGTGACATCAATCAGACGAAGCTCATCCGCCATGTCCAGAATGCGGCTGGATACGGTTTGCCGAATTACCATGCCCGTAAGCTGCTGCGCCCATTGTGCATAACCATGAAGCTCGAATACATTTACGGTTGTAATGACACTGATGCCCTGGCTCAGCAGCTCCTCGATCTCCTGAAGGCGTGTAGGGAGCAAGGCCTGAGGACGGTTCTGATGAGCTAGCTCATCAATTAACACGACCTCTGGACGGCGCTTCCGGATGGCTTCAAGATCCAGATCCTTCTGAAGAGTTCCATTCCGCATCCAGGCAATGCCCTCAATCTGCTCCAGCTCACCGAGCTGCTCCATCGTTTCCTGATGGCGCAGGCTGGTGGCTGTACAGAAGACAACGTCAATGCCTTGTTTCAGCAGAGTATGTCCTTCCAGCAGCATCTGATAGGTTTTGCCTGCCCCGCGAAAAGGACCGATCACGAGTTTCAGTCTTCCTTTATGCAAGGCCTGAATGGATTGCAGAATTTCTTCCGGTGATTTCCTGCGGAAGGCTTCCATATCAAGTCACCTACTCTACTATCAAAAATAAACCCGTTCAGACCGACCACGATGGCAGGCTTAATTCAGCTCCTGCATCGCCAGATTGAGCAAAGTCACATTCACAACCGGCTCACCCAAAAATCCAAGCTGACGACCCGAAGTGTGCTCCCGGATCAGCTGATAAAGCACCGAGTCCGACAGGCCTCTGAGCTCGCTGATGCGGGGCACCTGAGCCCGCGCGGCTTCGGGATGAATATGAGGGTCCAGGCCGGAGGCCGAGTTCGTCATCAGCTCCTGGGGCAGGCCGCTCTCCCCTGCGTCCGGGTTACTCTTCCTCCATTCCAGAGAAAGCTCTTGCATCCGGCGGTGCAGCTCCGGATGAGAAGGCGCATAGTTGGGGCTTCCCGAGCCCTCAGCAGCGTATTCTATAGAAGACAGTCGTCCCTGGAACCAGGATGGGTCCGTGAAGCTTTGACCAATTAACTCTGATCCGATTGCGGTTCCCTGCGGATTATAAATAAGACTGCCGTCCGCTTGCTTCGCCATCATCGTCTGTGCAATCACAGTAACCGCGACGTTATAGACGAGGCCGCATAACAGCATAAGGGACAGACTCAGACGGATACTGGACAATACCATTTTCATAGCGTTCTCCTCTCTCATATCCATAATGAGATGATTTCGTCAATCAGTTTGATCCCGATAAAAGGCACCACAACCCCGCCCAGGCCATAGATAATCAAGTTGCGCTGCAACAGCCGGGAGGATGACATCGGCTTGTAAGCTACGCCCTTCGTGGCGAGCGGAATTAACAGCGGTATGATCACGGCGTTGAAGATCAGCGCGGACAAAATCGCCGTTTGCGGCGAGCCCAGCCTCATCACATTCAACAACTCGAGCTCAGGGATCGCGATCATGAACATAGCGGGAATAATTGCAAAATATTTAGCGATATCGTTCGCAATACTAAACGTAGTCAGCGCTCCTCGGGTCATCAGCAGCTGCTTGCCAATCGCAATGACCTCGATCAGCTTGGAGGGGTCCGAATCCAAGTCGATCATGTTGGCTGCCTCCTTCGCGGCCACCGTCCCGCTGTTCATGGCAATGCCTACATCTGCCTGAGCTAATGCCGGCGCATCATTGGTACCATCACCGGTCATCGCCACAAGCTTGCCCTCCGATTGCTCCTTGCGGATGACTAATATTTTGTCCTCCGGCCGGCACTCTGCGATAAAGTCATCTACCCCAGCCTCCAATGCAATCGTTGCTGCCGTCACGGGGTTATCGCCTGTACACATGATGGTCTTGATCCCAAGGCGGCGCATCTGCTCAAACCGCTCCCTCATCCCTGGCTTAACAGTATCTTTCAAATGAATAAGTCCGTATATGGTTTGATCCACTGCCACCGCCAAGGGCGTTCCACCTGCGCGAGCCACTTTTTCTGCTTTAAGCTCCAGATCTTGGGGCACAAGCCCGCCTTGAGAAAGAACCCACCGCTTGATGCTTTGTACAGAGCCTTTTCGAATGCTGCGGCCATCCGCCAGTTGGACGCCGCTCATTGCAGTCTCCGCGCTGAACGGAATCCACTCCGCTTCCTTGTAAGCCGTCATATCCAGAGCTATGCCTTGTGTATCCAGCAGCGCTAGTACCGAGCGCCCCTCCGGGGTATCATCCATGAAGGAGCAGATGCCTGCCCATCGTGCCAGAGACTGCTCATCACTGTCCCCCACGGGAATCCACTCGCTGGCCATCCGGTTACCGTACGTAATTGTGCCGGTCTTATCCAGAATGACCGTTTGAATATCACCGGATGCTTCAACCGCCTTGCCGGAAGTGGCAATCACATTAAACTGGGTGACACGGTCCATACCAGCGATCCCGATGGCAGACAGGAGCCCTCCGATCGTGGTAGGGATAAGGCAAACCAGCAAGGCGATCAGAATCGGCACCTCCAGCCGGATATCTACATAAGACGCGATCCAGGGGATCGTAATGACCACCATCAGGAACACCAGCGTCAGGCTGGTCAATACTGTGTTTAGTGCAATTTCATTAGGTGTTTTTTGTCTTTTAGCCCCTTCCACCAATAGAATCATCCGATCGAGAAAAGACTCTCCGGGGTCAGCGGTCATCATGATCTTGATCTGATCACTCACTACTCGTGTTCCGCCAGTCACCGAGCTGAAGTCGCCCCCGGATTCCTTAATGACCGGCGCGGATTCTCCAGTAATGGCTGATTCGTCCACGGAGGCCAGTCCCTCGATGACTTCACCATCTCCCGGAATCCACTCTCCCTGAGAGACAATCACGATATCTCCTTTTCGCAGCTCTGACGAATGCACCTGTTGAATTGCGCCGCTGCTGCTTATTTTGCGGGCCAGAAGATCCTGCTTGGTCTTCTTTAAGGCGTCTGCCTGAGCCCGCCCCCGCCCTTCCGCTAGAGCCTCCGAGAAATTAGCAAACAGCAGTGTGCTTAGCAGAATAAGCGCTACAGCCAGGTTAAACCCCCGGGATGTGGTTCCTCCGAATACATCCGGGGCGATCACAAGGATCAAGGTAATCAGCAAGCCGATTTCCACGACAAACATGACCGGGTTACGGATCATAACGGCTGGATTCAACTTAATCATGGATTCTTTCAAGGCGTTGCGCAGCAGGGGCGCTTTGGTGTTAAAGGTCTCATTTTTCATTCGGATGTCCTCCAGACAATCATGGTTAAAGCGTTAAATACTCTGCGATGGGACCCAGTACGAGAACCGGAAAAAAGGTCAAAGCTCCTACTACCAGGACGGTTCCCAACAAAATAACCATAAACCCTCGGCTGTCTGTACGGAGAGTGCCCGAGGTTTCCTGAATTCTTGCTTTGGAGGCCAGCGAACCGGCGACCGCCAGCAGCGTAATCATTGACAAGAACCGGCCAAGGTACATCACCGCTGCTGTCGACATATTCCAGAAGAGATTATTATCCGCAAGCCCCTCAAAGCCGGAGCCGTTATTTGCTGCAGACGAGGCATACTCGTAAAGCACTTGTGTAATGCCATGAAATCCGGGATTGGATATCGTTTCCGGCACTGCCGCCAGTGCTGCCGCAGTGGGGATGAGAATAAGCACAGGATGAATCAGCAAGGTGACCGCGAGCAGCTTCATTTCACGCGCTTCAATCTTTTTACCGAGAAACTCCGGGGTACGCCCGATCATTAAGCCGCACAAAAAAACGCCTACAATGACATACATCAATACGTTCATCAGCCCGGCACCTGCACCGCCAAAGACCGTATTCAGGAGCATAGCAGACAGAGCAGCCATCCCCCCCAGCGGGGTTAGGGTATCATGCATCGTGTTGACTGCACCCGTTTCCGAGGCCGTCGTAACGACAGCGTACAGTGTGGATTGGGCAATGCCGAACCGGGCTTCTTTGCCTTCCATACTTCCGGCCTGCTGAAAGCCATAGCTGTCGAACACCGGGTTACCCTGACTTTCCGCACCCAGGGCACCACCCAGCAGCAGCAGAAACAGCAGGCCCATCGACATGAACAGAATCCTTCCCTGCTTGATGCTGCCTACCATGATTCCATAAGTGAAGGGCAGTGCTGTGCCGATAAATAGCATAAGAATAATCTGAAGAGCGTTGCTAAGCGCATTCGGATTCTCGAACGGATGCGCTGAATTTACTCCGAAAAAGCCGCCGCCATTATTGCCCAGCTCTTTAATAGAAAGAAAAGATCCGACCGGCCCTCTGGCAATATGCTGCACTCCTCCCTCCAAGGTCTGAACGACCGCAGGCGGATCGAGCGTCTGAGGAACCCCCAGCGCAACAAAGATGAGGGAGAACAGAAACGACACGGGCAGCAGAATCCGGGTAATCGAGCGAACCAGATCAGAGAAGAAATGCCCTAGAGGCAGACCCGCCAGCCCCCGAATGAAAGCGATGGATACAGACAATGCCGTAGCCGGTGCGGTAAACATCATAAAGACAATCCCAACCATCTGGGAGAAATAAGATAAGCCGCTCTCCCCGCTGTAATGCTGCAAATTTGTATTTGTCATAAAGCTGATCGCTGTATTGAAAGCCAGCGCCGGTTCCATGTTGGGGATCCCTGCAGGATTCAGCGGCAAATACTGCTGCAAGCGGAACAGTGTATACACCATCAGGATCATGACCAAATTACTGACTAGCACAGACCCGGCATACTGCTTCCAGGTCTGGTTGCTGTGCTTCACTCCGCCCAGACTCAGCAGGGGACGCTCAATCCAGCGAAACCAGCGGTCCAGCCGAGACGGAGCATCATTAAAAACAGAAGCCATATAGTGCCCGGCCGGCTGAGCCAACAGCAGCACAAGGCCCAGCGTGATACCCATGCTTAGCAATGCAAACATATTTTCAGCTCCATTTCTTCAGATCCTGCCTAGAATTTCTCGGGTGAAATCAGCGCATATACCAGGTATACGGCTACCAAGAAAGTGACAATGCCCAGAAGCCACATCACGAGGTCCAGCTCCCTTCCTCTGTTGTTCTCTTCGCCCAACTCAGCAGTCCCCACACCAGCGTAAACAATAGCAGCAGACATAGCACCATCATGATATCCAGCATATAAGCTTCCTCCCGATTTCATTTAGCGGACAGCATCCAGCAAAAAGGATACGTCCCCGCTTTGACTGTAAATGACATAATCCGCACCCAGCTGACTGTAAAGAGTACGGTAGCGGCAATGCTCCGTAATCACATAAATCGAATTCCCGGTCCAGCCTTTAATGGACTGCAGGTAGCTGCAGATCATGGGCAGAGAATTCTCGAAGAGAAACACGCTGCCGATGGGCGTTGGGGGATAGGCGGGAAAAGAATCGGCGGCGTTCACAGAAATCAGCAGCCGTTCATGTTCTGCCATGGATGCCAAGCCTGCCCATTCCTCCGGGCCTCCGTTCAGCAAAGCCACGGGGATATGATGCTCTGCTAACGTCTGTACGAATGCCAGCCCGGCTCGTGTATGAGCGGATACGAGCGTAAATACAGCTTCCCCCTCTGTTCTCACATCCCGCATCTGATTGTTCTCCTTTCCAGTCCCAGCTATATGGATAGTGCCCTGCAAGCGGATGACCTTGTTGTCCTCCATGGCTTGCTGAGGTCATCATAATACGGATCTCCATAAACAAAGGGTAAAGATCTGCGTTAAAGCTGTAAAAAAAACATAAAAAAGCGCCCTCCCGCAAATATAGAGGACGCTTCAGATACAGCTATTTCAATAAATGAATGCAAAACTCAAGATCCGACTGCAAATGCTCCTTCATCAGCCGCTCAGCCAGGTCGCCGTCATGGGACGAGATCGCCTCGCAAATCTGTTCATGCTCATCAATGAGGAAGGGGCGCTTGTGGTACACGACCGTTTTGCGGAACAGGTAAATGATCGACTGCATTCTTGCAATCGTATCAATCATGAACGGGTTATGTGTAGCCTGGACAATAATATCGTGAAAGCGCGCGTTCGCCGTCATAATCTCCTCCGGGCTTCCATGGCGTCCGATATCGACGCAGCTGCGAAGCTCCACCAGCTCCTCTTCGCCCAGAAATTGCGCGGCACTGCGCGCGGCAAAGCCTTCCAACAATATGCGGACCTGAAACAGGTTGCGCAGATCCGTTTCCGTGGGATTCACCACTCTTTTCTGCTGAATCAGGCCCTCCTGCTCCAGCTTGCGGATGGATTCGCGCACGGGGGTGCGGCTGACCCCGATCTCTTCAGCCAGCTTTTCTTCAATCAGCTTGGTGCCTCGCGGCAGCTCGCCGTTCAGAATCTGGTCCCGGATCGTTTCGTAGGCTTTGATAAACGCTACAGATGACTTCTTGATCATATGCCTTGTCGTCTCCTAAATCTTATATTCTTTAATTGTCAATTGTGACGAACCTGCTTCATTCTTCATTGAACTTGAACTTCATTACCATTCCTCAAGAGAAAGCACCTTAGGAAGTCATACAGCTTGAAAAAAAGCCTGTCATTTCCAGTATAATGCGTGGACATAATGTTTAACAGAATAAAATATGTATACTTTTTAAATATTTTTGTATACAAAATATTTATATTTGTGTACAATATCATTTGTAAGCGATAACAAATAAATCTGCCGGACGATATGTTCGAAGCAGAATCTATGGATAGTACTAAGGAGGTTATTTCTGTGAAAATTGGATTTATTGGACTTGGCATCATGGGAAAGCCGATGTCACAGCATCTGATCCGCGCCGGCTATAAGCTGACCGTATACGATATTAATGTAAGCGCTGTTGAGGAACTGGCCGCAAGCGGTGCTATTGCCGCAGCTTCTCCGAAGGAGGTCGGCGAGCAGAGTGAGCTGATCTTTACGATGCTGCCGAACGGGGAGCATGTGAAGAGCGTAATCCTGGGTGAGCACGGGGTTATTCACGGCGCGAAGCCGGGAGCCATCGTCGTAGACATGAGCTCGATCTCTCCTGTCGTATCGAAGGAAATTGCCGATGCACTGCAGGCTGCAGGCATGGAGATGCTGGATGCGCCGGTCAGCGGCGGCGAGCCGAAGGCCGTAGACGGCACGCTGGCCATTATGGTCGGCGGACCGGAAAGCGCTTTCCAGCAGGCGAAGCCGGTTCTGGAGCATATGGGCAAGGATATTACGCTCGTTGGCGGGCATGGCTGCGGAACCACGGCCAAGCTGGCGAATCAGATCCTGGTCAATGTCCATATTGCAGCCATGTCCGAAGCGCTCATTCTGGCAGCTAAGGCCGGCATTGATCTGCAGAAGATGTATGAAGCCATCCGCGGCGGTCTCGCTGGAAGCGCCGTGCTGGATGCCAAGGTGCCGCTCATTCTGGAGCGTAATTTCGTAGCCGGCGGACGGATTGACATCAACGCGAAAGACTTGACGAACGTCATGGACACTGCGCATGCCATCGGCGTTCCATTACCGCTCACCAGTCAGGTGCTGGAAATGTTCCACTCCCTGAAGGCGGATGGAAAGGCTGCGGATGATCACGGCGGTCTGGTCCAATACTATGAGAAAATTGCCAATTTCCAAGTGTCCGGTGACAGCCAATGAGGATCCAGGCCAGTACAGCCCTGTCCCGTTACCCTTCTCTTTCTCCGGATGCGGTGAAGGCGCTTTGGGAGAAAGAGATCTCTTCCTTCAAGCACCAGATTATCGTGCTGGATGATGATCCGACCGGAGTCCAGACGGTGCACGGCGTGTCCGTGTACACCGATTGGAGCGAGGCATCGATCGAGCAAGGATTTCTTGAGCCTGGCAGCCTGTTCTTTATTCTGACGAACTCCCGCGCCTTCTCCGAAGAGGAGACGCGCCAGGTGCATCAGGATATCGCGGAGCGCGCGGCCGCAGTCAGCCGCAAGCTGAATCAGCCCTTCCTGCTCATCAGCCGGGGAGATTCCACGCTGAGAGGGCATTATCCGCTGGAGACCGAGGTGCTGTATGAGACGCTGCAAGGAGAAGGAAATCCTATCGACGGCGAAATCCTGCTTCCCTTCTTCTTTGAAGGCGGACGGCTAACGC
Organism: Paenibacillus algicola; assembly: GCF_005577435.1. NCBI lineage: Bacteria > Bacillati > Bacillota > Bacilli > Caryophanales > Paenibacillaceae > Paenibacillus > Paenibacillus algicola. The sequence continues at coordinate 4,347,605 of NZ_CP040396.1, forward strand.
TTGAAGGCGTGCATTATGTACGTCAGGAGGATGAGCTGATTCCGGCGGGCGAAACCGAATTTGCGAAAGACCGCACCTTCGGCTACCGCTCAAGCTCCCTTGCGGAATATGTAGAAGAGAAGACGGACGGACGGTTTTCTGCGAAGGACGTCACCTTGATTCCGCTCTCCATGATCCGCAGTCTGGCGATCGACGAGATCACGTCTCTACTCATGAATGTGAGTCGCTTCAACAAGGTCGTGGTCGATGCCGCTGAGGAGCAGGACGTGCGTGTATTTACTATCGCTCTCATGCGCGCATTGCGCCAGGGCAAGACGTTCCTGTACCGCACAGCGGCAGCCTTCACCAAGGTGATCGGGAACATCTCTTTCCGGCCATTGCTTACCGCACCCGAGCTCGTAAATCCAGAAGCTTCCACCGGCGGCCTCATCATGATCGGGTCCCATGTGCAGAAGACGACCGATCAGCTGGAGAAGCTCAAAGAGCTATCCACTCTGCATTTTCTGGAGCTGGATGCCCATCTCGTACTGGAGCCGGAAGACTTTCAGGAAGAAATTGACCGTGTTCAGCGGGAAGCGGAAGAGAAGGTTCAGGCCGGTGTGACCACCGTCATTTATACGCGGCGCGAGCGGCTTGACCTGGGTCAGAACATGAAGGAGAAGGAGCTGCAGCTGTCGGTCGATATTTCCCGCGCGGTAACCTCCATTGTCCAGCGCTTTGCCGTCACTCCGCGTTACTTGATCGCCAAGGGAGGCATCACCTCCAGTGATATCGGCACGAATGGCCTGGGCGTTCGCCGAGCGACGGTAGCCGGGCAGGTAGCTCCCGGCATCCCGGTATGGACGACAGGGGAGGAGAGCAAATTCCCTCATCTGCCTTACATTATTTTTCCCGGCAATGTCGGGGCGGTTACAACGCTGCGGGATGTTGCAGCCATGCTGGAAGGCACGAACCAGCCGTAATATACGTTGACTCATATTTAAGGGGGCTTATCCATGGTTACTGGTAACCTGCTCATTGTTATTTTCCTGTTATCGCTGGCGGCACTGTTCTTTGCCATTCTGAAGTTAAAAATCGAGCCCTTTCTCGCGCTCGTCAGCGTCGCCCTCGTAACTGCTCTTGTCATTGGCATGCCGCTGAATGAAGTGGCATCCACCGTAACGACCGGCTTCGGCAACACGCTGACCGGCGTCGGGATTCTGATTGGCCTTGGCGTAATCTTCGGCCAGTTCCTCGGCGCGTCCGGAGCGGTGGAGAAAATTGCCCAGTCCGTGCTGAAGGTGTTCGGCGTGAAGCGTTCTCCCGCCGGTCTTGCGCTGACAGGCACCGCGGTATCGATCCCTGTATTTTTTGATGCTGCCTTTGTCATTCTGAGCGGCCTGATTCGCAGTCTGTCCTCCAAGACCGGCATTACGGTCGTTTCCTTCGTCACCGCGCTGGGTGTCGGCCTTATCGTTTCCCATAACATGATTGCTCCGACTCCCGGACCGCTGGTCGTTGCGGAGAATACCGGCGCAGAGCTTGGCCTGTTCATCCTGTACGGCATCATCGTGGCCATTCCCGCCACACTGGTGGGCGGCTACCTGTACGGGATGCTGATTGGCAAGCGCATGAAGCATTCCGGAGACATGGAAGAAATTGCGGTCGATCCCGCAGACCAGCCGAAGAAGGAAATCGGCACGGGCCTCAGCTTCTTTATGTTAGCGCTACCCATCGTACTCATTCTGGCAAACACCGTGTCCAAGCTGCTGCTGCCTGATACGTCCATTTCCAGCTTCTTCGGCTTCGTCGGTGAGAAAAATGTCGCGTTGCTGATCAGTGTATTCGCTGCTCTGTTCCTGCTCCGCCCTTATATCTCGATTCCTTACAGCCGCCTCTATTCTGAGGCTATCAACTCGGCCGGGATCATTATCCTGATTACAGGAGCCGGCGGAGCGTTCGGAGCCGTCATTAACAAGAGCGGCATCGGCGACTATCTGATTCAGACGATGCAGAGCTGGAGCATTCCAGTCCTGCTGCTGGCCTTTATCTTCTCGCAAATTCTGCGTGCTTCGCTGGGATCGGCGACGGTGGCTCTTGTGACCACCTCCAGCATCCTCGGACCGATGGCTGTCGATCTGGGCGTATCCCCGATTCTGCTCGGTCTCGCCATCTGTGCAGGCGGCATCGGCTTGTCCCTGCCGAACGATTCCGGCTTCTGGGTAGTCAGCCGCTTCGGCAAGCTGACCGTGCCGCAGACGCTTCAAGCCTGGACGCTCGGCGGCTTCATTGCCGGCCTGACCGCTCTGGCTACCGTCTTTGTCCTTAGCCTGTTCTCCGGCATTTTGCCTGGACTGTAAACCGATCAAGCCCCGCGGGGCCGTCCCTGGATCTGATGATCTTAGGGCGGTCCCGCGGGGCTTTGCACTGCTTGCTTCTATGCGTGGAAGCCAATGAGGCTTCCTTGCTCCAGGCTACCTACCACCGGATCGAGGTAATCAGCCGCTGTATCCGCTCCTTCTCCTCACCGCTCACATCCCACTGCTGCAGCTCCAGCAGGATGCGCTCCCGGTTCGTAAAGCCCTTCGCCAGGCCGTTTAACCGTGCTGCAAGCGTAGAGCGCTGCAGGTCCTCCAGAGAAGCAAAGTGCTGCTCCAGCTTACCCATCGCATCCGGAAATCGCTTCAAATAGTACTTCTGATGCCGATCCTCGGCAGGATAAAAGGCCTCAAAGGGCAGAAGCTCCGTTGCAGGCGCTCTGCCGCTTGCGCTTGCCAGCTCCTGCAAAACATCCAGCGCCGCCTTCCGCTGATTCTCTCCACTGTACAGAAGCAGAGAGCGGTACTGCCGGCCCTTATAGTCATTAATGACCTCTGGAGTATGATGCCTCCAGAAGATACGCAGCAGCTCCTCATAAGAAATCAGGCCGGGATCAAAATAAAGCTCCACACTTTCACTGTGATCTCCCATCTGCCGATAGGTTGGCCCCTTCAGCTTGCCGCCGGCATAGCCCGTCCGGGTGGATATGACGCCTGGCAGCGCACCGAACAATGCCTCCGGGGACCAGAAGCAGCCCATGGCCAAGCGGGCGACTTGCATTTTATCCTTCCGTCCATCATGATCAACCTGTGACAGCGCCATGCTGCATCCCTCCACTTCACCTTAAAGTATTGAACCTGTACACCCAAGGAGCATTGTGACTATGAAAAATCGATTTCGCATCGGAGAGGTCGCCCGGCTGTTTCAGCTGTCCGCTTCGACGTACTGACCCCTTAATTGCGGACAGGCTGTCCCCCGGGACCTAAAACCCTTGGGAGACAGCCTGTTATTGTTCACGCACGGTGTATACAAGAATAAGGAGCTTCTATCCCCCTCGGCTTAGCCCCGGGCCCACCTGTTGATGAAATCCGCAAAGCTCTCGGCCAGCTTCGTCACCGCATAGCCATGACCCCGATCCACATGGATCACTGCCGGCTCGCCGTCATTGCCGGTCTCGCGGTAATCCAGCATGATGCAATCATAGCCTGAAGGACCTTGGCCGATCACGACTCCGACTTCAGGGTAGCCGCCCTGCTCAATGATATGGCGGCTGCCAAAGGAGCCGCACAGAGAGTGCTTCTTCTCCCGTCCGATGCCAAGGATGCCGGTGATCTCGATGGCCTGTCCCGGCGCAGCCTCCACGGGGTAGAACCGGTTTCGGGGCGCTCCGCCATTGTGGAGCTTCATCATGGACACGTAGGACTCTGGCAGCTTGAAGACCAGCTCCTCCTCCACGGAAGCGATCAGCTCCTCTGAGGGAGTGTCTGATCGGTACAGCTCTGCCGCCGGAGCGTCATCGTTCCAGAAGCTGAGCGGGTCCTTCTCCAGGTCCAGCGCAGCCGCCGGCTGATAGGTGCGGAAGGATGGAGCTCCGGCTGTCACAGCCTGCTCGGCGGGCTCTGCCTCCTCTTCATCGAGGTCCGGCTCCGCAGACGCTTCCCGCTCCTGTTCAATCCACTCCAGAAACTCCAGCGTATCCTCATCGCCCGGCTCAAGGCGGTCCGCTTCCCGAAAGGCCTGCTCGGCTTCATCATAGCGCTCCGCATAGTAGTAGGCCAGTCCGATCCGGTAATGCCACAAGGGATCCTCCTGCCCTTCCTCCTCGATCCGCAGAAACTGGGTAATGGCATCCTCATAGCGCTCCAGGTTGCTGTACGCTCTGCCGAGCTGGCTGATCAGCTCATAATCCTGTTCTTCAACCGGAATCTCTTCAATAGCCTCTGCAATGCGCTGGAACTCGTCCTCCTCATGCCAGTCCTCAAGCTGTGTCAATAGCTCTTCTCTCATCCCTTTGCCTCCTACATGTTAGTGCTGTTGCTGTGATTATACCATGTTCTGCCGTCCAGACCAGCACGGACCGCTCCTGCAAAGAACGTGAACCCGGCAGGAATCTGCGTCCTGGCTGTGGAATATAGGGAAGTGAGAAGAAAGACAAGCTGCAGGAGGGAGTCACCATGAAATCCATCACGGTTCAGAGCCTGGCCAACGCCTTTCAACTGGAGGTCTTGGCTGGAAGCGGTCATACCGACCGAAGCATTGCCCGCTCCAAAGTGCACCGGCCGGGGCTGGAGTTTGTCGGTTACTTTGATTTTTTTCCAATGGAACGGGTACAGGTGCTTGGACGCAAGGAGATTACCTATCTGCTCACGCTCACGGTGGAGGAGCGCGTGCTGCATATCCGGAATATTGTTCATTATCATCCACCCTGCTTTATCGTCACGGCTGATCAGCAGGATATTCCGTATCTTACACTGTTTTGTGAGGAGGAAGGCATTCCGCTGCTGCGGACGAAAGAGTCCACGACCGAATTTATCGCGAAGCTCGACCGTTATCTGACGAAGGAGCTCGCACCGGAAATTTCCATCCACGGGGTCTGCCTCAATGTGGCAGGCATCGGTATTCTGCTCCGCGGCAAATCAGGCATTGGCAAAAGCGAAACCGCCCACACCTTGATCCGCCGGGGTCACCGGCTGGTCGCCGACGATATTGTTGTGCTGAAGAAGCTGGGACCGGCTACCCTGCTGGGTACTCATAACGAGACGTCCCGCGAATTTCTCGCGCTGCGCAGCATTGGTCTCATTAATGTGGTGCGGCAATACGGACGCACGGCCTTTCAGGATGAATCCCGCATCGTGCTGGATATCGAGCTGACGTCCTGGCAGGACCGGGCGCTGAACAATGAGCTGGAGGTCGAGCAGAAGTACAGCGATTATCTTGGCGTCAAGGTTCCCTACATCGAGATTCAGCTGCAGCCCGGCCGCGACGTCGGCGGCCTGATTGAAGCTGCTGCGAACAGCTGGTATTTGAAGCAGCTGGGCTACAGTGCGGCAGAAGAGTTCATGAACCGGATTGATAACGGCATGCAGCCGTAGAACAAGTACAGCCTCGAACGCAGGATTGCTGCCTCGAGGCTGTTTTTTGATGTTTTTCATCTTGGCTTTTGTGGCTACAGCAGGTGCATTTTAGCCTCCGCTTCAAACCAAGGAACTGCATATCCGCTGCCTTTCGCACAAAAAATCGAGGTGGAAGTATACAACGGATCAGCCTCTTTAATATAGCCCTTGCGCTCAATGACCTCCTGCTCGTTATGACAGTCGCCATAGCCGCCGAACCGAAGCTGCAGTACCCCTTTGCCGTGCGTGAACGAAGCCAGCTCCGTGCTGTAATTCATAAACGTAGACACCGGCACCCTGCCCCGGATGACGACATGGGAAGCCGACATTTCCGGTGCTTCAAAGGTGCCGGAGCACCGCTGAACATCCGACAGCACTCGTCCCATGGCTTCGAGCTCCACCTTGATTTTGAAATCGTAATACGGCTCCAGCAGCACATTATGCGCTTTTTCCAGCCCCTGCCGCAGCGCGCGGAACGTCGCTTCCCGGAAATCGCCGCCATGGGTATGCTCCAGATGACCGGCTCTTTGCAGCAGAGTAATATGCACATCCGTCAGCGGCATGCCAGTGAGCAGGCCATGATGCTCCCGTTCATACAGATGCGTCCGGATCAGATTCTGGTGCCCGCTGCTGAGCTGCTGGACATGGCAGACGCTCTCGAATGTGATACCGCTGCCCCGCGCTCCCGGCTCCAGCCGCAGATGCACCTCCGCATAATGCCGAAGCGGCTCAAAATGACCGTAGCCGATGACCGGCTCCATAATACTTTCCTTGTACAGTATTTCCGGTGGACCGAAGCTCACTCGTAAGCCAAAACGTTCCTCCACCAGCTGCTGCAACACCTCCAGCTGAATGACTCCCATCACATGAATATGGATTTCCTTCAGGCTCTCCTCCCAGATGACGGCCAGCGAAGGGTCCTCGGCATCCAGCATGTAAAAGGCCTGCAGCACCTCCTTCACGTTCAGCGATGCCTCAAATATCACCTTGGAGGTCAGTGTCGGCACCATATCATAATGCAGCTTGTTCTTCACAATGCCTACACCATCCCCGGCCGCTGGGCAGGAAAGCCCGGCGGCCGCGAACAGCTCGCCAGCCCGGACCTGCTCGACCATCTGGAGCTTGCTGCCGTTAACTCTTGCCAGACGTGTCACTTTCTCGTACGGATCACTCGCCTCCACACAGCAACGCAGCTCATCACGCACCGCTAGGATCCCACTCGTTGCCTTGATATACGTCCAGCGGATGCCGCTGTCATCATGGCGGATCTTGTAGACGCGTCCTCCGAAGTCGGCCGCCTCGTTATAATGTGCTGTGGCGAGCAGATGAAGCTGCTCTAAAAACTCTTGTATCCCTTGATCCTGCAGCGCAGAGCCTTGGACACACGGAAAGAGCCGGTGCCCCCTCACCAGGCCTTGAAGTGCCTGCAGCCAGAAGGCCCCGTCCCGCTCTCCGGCCAAATACGCCTCCAGCAGCTCCTCATCCCGCTCGGCCAGCTGTTCAAGCAGAGTCTCCGACTCGCTGAGGCTGTTGTCATCTAGCGGCCCTTCCAGCAGCAGGGCATCCCGGGTCAGATGCTGCCGGATTTCGTCCATCACCCGGGCGACATCTGCGCCTTCCCGATCGATTTTGTTGATGAAGAAGAACACCGGAATAGCGTGCTGATGCAGCAGCTGCCATACCGTTTCGGTATGGCCCTGCACCCCTTCAACGGCACTGACCACCAGAATGGCAGCGTCCATAATGCTCACGGCCCGTTCCATCTCCGGGGAGAAATCGACGTGTCCCGGGGTGTCTACCAGATCATAGACCGTCCCTTGATAGGTCATCATCACCTGATCGGCAAACACCGTAATGCCCCGTGCCCGTTCAATAGCATGGCTGTCGAGGTACGCATCCTGATGGTCGACACGCCCCCGCTCCTTAATACTCGCTGTATGGTACAGCATCTGCTCGGCCAGTGTGGTCTTGCCTGCATCCACATGTGCGAACATGCCTATGGTTAATCGATTCATTGCTACCTCAACCTACCCTCAGATATCGTTGTGCTCCTGACAATCATAGCATAGCTCCCGGATGCCTTATCTGATTCGTCGGTAAAATATAGCGAGACCCTTGACATATCGAACCCGGGGTACCGATACAGCTAAAAAAAGGCGGAGATTGTGCTCCGCAACGCAAGAGCCTCATTTCTCCACCTTATAAAGAACGTTCACCGCTTCACTAAGCCCGGGTGGCTGCTCCAAACCGGTCTGGCCGGAACGCCTCGTGCCAAGCCTGCATTTCCTTGCCCTCCGCGTAATCGGCCGCCAGTGCCGCGGTGACGGGGCTCAGCAGAATGCCGTTGCGGTAATGCCCTGCCGCAAACAGCACGCGCTCCGCCTGGGGCAGGCGGCCCAGCAGCGGGCGACCGTCCAGCGTGGACGGGCGCAGGCCCGCCCAGCGGTGGAACGGCTCGGCCTGCTCCAGAGCAGGCAGCACCTTCTTGTTCCACTTCAGCAGGCGCTGGATGCCCTTGTCCGTCACGCTGGTATCGAACCCCGCAATATCCTCGGAAGCTCCGCACACCAGAGTCCCATTGCTCTTCTGCACCAGATAGCCCTGATTGCAGAACACCATGTGGCGCAGGGGCGTGCGCTCCTCTCCCCAGGCATACGCACAGATCTGTCCCCGGATCGGCTGAACTGGAATCCGAATGCCCAGCTCATCTGCCAGCTCGCCTGCCCAGGCTCCCGTGCAGACCAGCAGCTGGTCTCCCTGAAAGACTTCTCCACCCTGGGCCACTGCCTTGATGCCCTGTTCCCATTCCTTCAGCTGCACCGCTTCCAGTCCCTCCCGAATGAGAACCCCGGCCTTGAGGCAAGCATCCTTCAGCGCAGCCACAAAATCCGGTGCATAGATATGGCTCTCCTCCGGTGTCCACAGTGCGGCTGCCACTTGAGGCGACAAGCCGGGCTCCGCTTCCCGCAGCTCTGCTCCCTGCAAAATAACGGCGCTTGAGCCATACTCCCGCTGCCAATTCATGCGGCTTCTGAGGCCTAGCAGATCCGCTTCATGATAGACCGCATACAGGCTGCCGCAGGCGGTATATTCAAAATCGCGGCCCGACAGCTCACGCACCAGCTGCTGCCAGGCCGGATACCGGTCCAGGCTTTCCCGGCAGAGCATGAAGAACTCATCCGGATACTCCGGATTCTCGGAATACGGGGCCAGCATGCCAGCCGCCGCGCCGGAGGCCTGGCCGCCGCAGATTCCGGTCTCCAGCAGCTGAACACGGGCTCCGCGAAGCCGCAGCTCCAGCGCACAGGATAAGCCGACAATGCCGCCGCCCATAATGATCCAATCGTTCATGGGGTCCTCCTAGCTCCCGAAGTCGCCGGCCGAAGCAGGCTTCAGCATCATGGACTCCAGGCCGCTGCTTGCAGATGCATAGCGCTTCTTCGGCACCCGGCCGGATAGGTAGGCCAGCCGCCCGGCCTCAATCGCAAGCTTCATCGCCAGCGCCATGCCGACCGGATCCTTGGCCTTCGCTACCGGCGTATTCATCAATACCGCAGAGGCGCCCAGCTCCATCGACAGCGCTGCATCGCTCGCGGTGCCAAGGCCTGCGTCCACAATGACCGGAACCGATGCTTCCTCGATAATCAGGCCCAGGTTGTACGAATTCAGGATGCCCAGGCCCGTGCCGATCGGCGCTCCGCCCGGCATAATCGCGGCCGCCCCCGCCTCCTCCAGCCTGCGGCAGATGACGGGGTCATCTGAAATATAAGGAAGCACCGTAAAGCCCTCCTTGACCAGCTGCTCTGTCGCCCGGAGCGTCTCGATAGGGTCTGGCAGCAGGGTCTTGTCGCTCGCGCTGATCTCGACCTTAACCCAGTCACTGAGACCGGACGCCCGCGCCAGCCTTGCAATCCGGACTGCCTCATCGGCGGTACGGGCTCCCGATGTATTGGGCAGAAACGTGAATGAACCCGGCTCCACATGCTGCAGGATCGAGTCATCCTCCACCGACTCCAGATTGACTCTGCGAATCGCAAACGTCAGCACCTCGGCTCCCGAAGCCGCAATCGCTTCCTGCTGCACGAACGGACTCGGAAACAGCCCTGTTCCGAGAAAGAAGCGCGAGGTCATCTCGCACTCTCCAATACGCCATGTATCCTTGAGCATATCTCTAGCCCCCTCCCACAAAATGAACCAGCTCAATCACCATGCCCGGCGAAACCGGAAAAGCTTCCCACTCCTCGGCCACCAGCACATGGCCGTCCACCTCGGCCACCACCGGCTTGCCACTCAGGCCGAGCCGGTCGATCACCTCCGCCATCGTCCGGGCATCCACCTCACGCTCGCCGCCGTTAATTATCAGCTTCATACTCCTTGGCCTCCTTGATCCAGCTTGGCCAAAAATGCCCGGCACGTGCCCGCCACATTCTCACTGCCGACAATTTCACTGACGGCACAGATGCGCGTTGCGCCCGCACGGATCACCTCGTCCACATTGCTCAGCTTAATGCCCCCAATCGCTACAAACGGGACCCGGCTCTTCTCCGCCACCTCGCGAATATACGATAGTCCGACCGGAGCCACCACGTCCGCCTTAGTCTGTGTCGCGTACACCGGCCCCGCGCCGATGTAATCTGCTCCCTGCTGTCCCGCCAGCAGCGCTTCCTCCACCGCATGGGTAGAAATGCCGATAATCTTGTTCCCTACCCGCTGACGCGCCTGCAGGATCGGCATATCTCCCTGTCCCAGATGAATGCCATCGGCATCGGTTTCAAGAGCCAGCTCCACATGATCATTCACGATAAACGGGATGCCGTATTTGCGCGTCAGTGCCCGCAGCGCCTTCGCTTTTTGCAGCAGCTCATCCTTATGACTTGTCTTGTCCCGAAGCTGAATAATATCGGCTCCTCCCTGAATCGCTTCCTCCATGACCTCAAGAAGGCTCCGTCCAGGGTGAAAATTCTCGCCTGTAATAGCGTACAGCCTGAAATCTGGCATCATTTGCTTCCTCTCCCCTGTCACGATTGTTTAATGGCCCACATAACGGGCATACAGACTCTTCGCCCGAACCAAATCATCGGTTCCCTGAATGAGCACCCGCCCATCGGCGAACAGCACCAGCCGCTCCCCATCGGCTAACGACGCCCGCAGCAAGTACTCATTCACCTTCAGCTCACGCACGGCAGGTCTTAGCCGCTCCTCCCACACCGACAGGGAGAACGGCTCGTGGCCCGAGATTTGTACCGACTCCCGGCCGCACAGGCTGAGCTCTGTATTGGCCTCCTGCGTAAGCGCAGGATATTCATGAAGTCCGCAGCATGGACATTGCTCCCTGGCCTTGCCCAGCTTCATGGCATGGTACTGGTTATGCCACACGTCCATCGTAATGAGGCTCTCTCGCCGCGCCCCGGTGTCCCCGACGAGATATTTCAGCGCCTCCACCGCCTGGTAGGAAGCCACAATATCAACGATGGGCGAGATGACCCCGATCGTATCGCAGGTCTGGCCGCCAGAGTCTGCGGACTGGATGAAGCAGCGCAGGCATGGCGTAACGCCCGGCACCAGAATGGCGCTCATGCCCCGCGAGCTGACCGCTCCCCCATATACAAAAGGAACGCCCTGCTTGAAGCAGGCATCGTTCAGCAGAAAGCGGGTCTGGAAGTTGTCCGTGCCGTCCAGCACCAGCTCCATTCCCTCCAGCAGCCCTTCCACATTATCAGGCGTTACGTCCGTGAATACGGCCTCAATCTGGATCTCGGAGTTGATGCGCGCCAGCTTATTTCGGGCCGCAATCACCTTGGGCAGCGCCTGCGCCGCATCCTCTTCATCAAACAGCATCTGCCGCTGCAGATTGCTGGGCTCTACATAATCCCGGTCCACCATACGTACATGGCCTACCCCCGAGCGGACCATATGGTTCGCCAGTACCGTGCCCAGTGCCCCCATGCCGACAATCAACACCCTGCTGGCTTGCAGCTTCTCCTGACCTGCAGCACCCACCTGCGGGAACAGCATCTGCCTGGAATAACGCTCATTCATACTCATGTTCCTTTCTGTGCTGGATATTCATGCAGCAGATCTACACGCTGAAATATGCAAAAAAAGCCATTCGAGAATACACGAATGGCTTGAACAATTCGAATGGACTTCTCTACGCCAGCATTACCTGGATCAGATGAACGGTCCGGAGCACAAGGCTTCCATCTCAGCCGGACTTCATCCAGCACCCGCGCTATTCAGCTCTAAATGTAGCATAACGAAACCGTGAGATTTTGGCAACCTTATCCTCAGGATTGTGCTGCCGCCGCGGCCCAACCTTTGGCTCGCTACGTACAAGCGTCCATACAAGTGTGCGCTGATTCGAATAAAATGCTCATGTAACCGGTGTACTGGCGAGAAAGGAGGAAGTGTAGTGACGTACACAGCAGCAAAGCAGTGGATCGGGCAGCCGGTCTGTCTGCTATTGGACGATGGAAGCTACTGCATCGGAACCCTGGAGACTCTAACCAAGAAGCATGTCACCTTATCTCAGGCCACGGGAAGCCCGCCGAGACACCCCAATCCCCGCAAACGCAAATCGAAGAAACGCGCAAAGAAACGGGCATCCACCTCCGGCCTGTTCGGTCCGATGCCGGGCTTCACAGGAGGAGGGCCGATGTTTGGCGGCTATCCCGGCCTCACCCCGTTCGGATACGGCGGGCGCCCGCCAATGGGAAGCCCCGGCCCTGGCGGGCCGTCGTTCGGGGGCTACCCCGGTGGGCCAGTGTTCGGGCCTCCGGGACGCCCGCCGCAGGGCAATCCCGGTGGAACGCCGGAGAGCAGCGCAACGGCAAATCCATCTGGAGCAGGCGCGGCGGGCGGCATGGGCGGCCTGTTCAATACGGTCAACCGTTATATGCCGATGATCAAGATCGGAATGAACGTCGTCAAGAGCATCTGGCCTTTGGTCGGTATGCTCAGCATCTAGTCACCCGCGACAGCGCCTTGAGAAGCATGAAAAAACCTCCCCTGCACCGGGTTTCACGCTCTGACCCGTCATCCGCAAGGGAGGTTCTTGTTCTATGGCAGCTGGACTTTGAACTTGCTGTTCTCGGCAAAGGTTCTGGCTTCGTATCGAAGCTCGGACGGCTGGTCGCCCTTTTGGATATGGAACGCGATCCATCCCGATTTCTTTCCGTTCGGTGCCAGATCGCCATGACCCAGCTCATCATGTTGATCTTTTGTATCGATGAAGAAATAATTGTCTTCTATTTCACCAGATGAGGTGACCACGCTAAAGCTGGCCTGGCTGTAAGCATAGTCCTCATTGCTTGTATTATGAATGTCTGCATTCACGATATAAAATTCCTTGCCGTCATCCGCGGGCACCTTATCGCTTAACTGCGATTGGCGCTCACCTACCGTGAAGGTATATGTTACACCTTCAAATTCAAAAGGCTGTCCTGCCACGTATTCACCCTTTCCGGCTGGAGCTTTGGCTTCACTCTGGTCCCCGCTTCCCCCTGCGGACACAACCGGTGTGACGCCGAGGATGTCTCTGAGCGCCGCGACCTCCTGTTTCAGATCTTCCACTTCTTTCTCAAGGGAAGCCGTATCCCCGGACGAGCACCCTGCAAGCAGTACAGCAGACGCCATCATGGGCAGTATAAGCTTTTTCATCATGTTGTCCTCTCCTCTAGCTAGCGATTCAGCAAGCATTGTTCAAATTAACATTGGTAGTCTACTACAGAATTCGGCACTCCAACAGTAAATTTTTCCTATCTCGGTGAATTTCAAATCTTCTGTTTCGACTCCCCATTGAAAAACCTATGTATAGACAGTCACCCATTCCGCCCCTTCTTAATATCGTATCGGTATAAAGAAGGAGGGAATACTAAGTGGAAATCCTCGTGGATAAAAAAGAGCTGGAGGCGCAGCTGGACACCCTGCCTCCCTGGAAGCGGGAAGCCTTCACATCCTTCGCCTCCATCATTGCGGACAGTGACAATACGTATCCCTGCATTCCGGGAAGACAGGGCTTTCTGATGAATCATCTGCGGTACGCATTTATCGGCGATCCCCGGAATCCCGGCTCGGCCGAACAGCTGGCTCAGGCGCTCGGAGCCTACGGCGAAATATCCCGCAGCACCGGTAACTACGCTTCATTAGCGGTATTTGTGGAGACGCCAGAAGAGCTGCTGCAGGATAGCACTGTCGAGGATTATCGGTCGCTGTTCTGGAAGCTTTTGAATGAGGTCACCTCACTGGATCCCCGGGAGTGGCCCGAAGGCATCCCGACCGATCCGACCGACCCGGGCTGGGAGTTCTGTTTTCAGGGGGAGCCTTACTTTGCATTTTGCGCGACCCCGGCGCATGTGGAGCGGCGAAGCCGTCATTTTCCGGGCATGCTGCTGGCGTTTCAGCCCCGCTGGGTGTTTGATGAGATGAACGCCTCCACCGTGCTGGGTCGCAAGATGAAGCAGCTGATCCGCAAGCGTCTGGTGGAATACGACGGGTTCCCCGGTCATCCCGATCTGAAATGGTACGGCCAGGATGACAATCATGAATGGAAGCAATATTTTCTCAGCGATGATAACAGCAGCCCGTCCAAATGCCCGTTCAACCGGATGAAGCAAACCATATCCCGTATTCTCAAGTAGCTTTTCGCACCAGGGGCAGTGTCATGCAGCGGATGCCGCCGCCGCCTTTTTCGAGCTCTGTGACGTCCACTTCAATAATGTTTTTCTTGTGCAGCTTGTCATGGCGAGTCAGCATCTGCTTGTGTGCATCCTTACTGATCAGCAGCGTCTCGGGATTTACATTCAGGAAGTTAATATCCGGTACGGTCTTGCAGTCCTTGATCCAGTACACCTCAAAGCCGTGGCGCTTCAGGAATTGCTCCGGCATTTCGTACCGCGCGCCGCTTCGGGTCAGCACATGAAGAGGAAAGTAGCGCACATAGCTTTTGGACAGAATGAGATCCTCATGAGCCACATTGCAGTTCATATCCAGGTGCAGGGTATCAGGACGGCGCGGCAGATCTATGATACCGATCTCGGAGAAGCCGGCCTGAAACAGGGTATCCTTGATCACGTCTACACTCGTGACGTTGGATCTAAGGCCCACGTTAATCCAGACGGCATCCTGGTTCAGCACGAGGCAATCGCCAAACTCCAGGGCAGGCATATTATTGTTAGCCGTGATGTGAAACTGCTTCGGGAACCATGTCTCCAGCAGCCGGTGTGCATGGATATACTCCGGCCGGCGCATAGAGATGCCCGGCTCGCCTGGAAGGATGATCTCGCCGAATACACAGGCCAGATCCCGCACAAAAAACCGATTGATCAGCTGCCGGCTCAGCTGGCTCTCCTCCTCCGTCAGCTCGGTAGAATAATCAATAATATGGACGCCTTCGGCCCGTAAGGTATCCCGCACGCTGGCAAAGCTTTCATGAGCCTTGGCTTGATCGACAGGCGCATTCCATTGTACATCCTCTGCCGTTTGTAAATCCGGAACATCCAGTACCGATGGCGAGCATAGCAGCACGGCCTCCAGTTCGCCGTGCTCGGACGTGCAGCTGGGCTGAATGGGCTTGGTGGGTAGCATGATTTGACCTGCCTTTCTTCAGTTGATCTGCTTTTATCGTGGCTCAAGAGCGTTATTTTATGTACACAATGTTCATGCATGGATATGTGAAACCGGGAGAGGATAGAGGGGAACATCACTCAACTCAAGGAGGAACACACCATCCATGCATATGCAGAATAACAGCCCCCAGTCCGCCATGACACCGAACATGCAGCCCGGCACATCGCAGTTTAACAATCACGGGGGGCATGAGATTTTTGACGCTCATGAGGTGCTGGCCGGCATGATCAATATGCTGGATCAGTATCAAATGTACCAGCAGCACATCCAGGACCCTGAGCTGAAGGGAATCAACGAGCGGCAGCACAGCTTCGTCATTCAGGCGTACAACACTATGGTAGACTCCTTCTCCACAGGGCAGGACCCAAGAGTGCCCACGCAGCAGTATACAATGACGCAGAATAACGAGATCGTGTACGGCATCAAGCCCAGCCAGCCGAAGAAGCCGAATGCCTCGGTCAATCAGCTGTCTGATCAGGGGCTGTCGGCTTATATGCTAGGCAACACGAAAGCCATGTCTACCCTGCTCGCCATGACCGCGCTGGAGATGACTAACCCGGTATTGCGCCGCATTATGGCGGACAGTGTGCCGAACTTTATCGAGATGAGCTATGAGATCTTCCTGTATCAGAACAAGCATGGCTACTATCAGGTGCCGCAGCTGATGCAGCAGGATATGAACAGCATGCTGAACGGGTACACCAAGGCCCCGCAAACGGGACAAGGTATGCACTAGAGTCCGGGAACACCCGGACAGCTATAATAGACAGGCGCGTTACGCAGGCCTGTAACGCTGCGGACTAGCGGTTCGTCACAGGCGCCGTGCCGGTTCTCTATAACAGCAGCCCCGCGAAGTGGAAGCACTTTTGGCGGGGCTGCTTGTTTGTTTAAATTTCTGTTATCGCCGGATAATCCAGCCGATCAGACCGCGCTTTATCGCCTTCTTTAACCATGCCCGCCGCTCCAGTCTCTTAACTCCTTCCAGACTTCGATGCTGGAAATAATATCTTCTGCGAAAATCCGTCAGAATCCATCCCGTCCGAGGCTCGCGCAGGTATTTGTATTCCCTGGTGACTTCGGGGATTGGCGATCGGCCAAGCCGCTTGGAGCCCCTAGGCTCCGGGACCGATTTCTCTTGTAACACAGCGGCGGCGCGAGTCAGCAGGCTGGCATATTCCTGCAGAAGAGGCTGGATGACCTCCAGCAGCTCCGGACTCATGCGGTGCAGATGGTGTGTCAGCACCTTGGGTTGCTCTGGCTTGAACCCGCTGAGGTGAACAAATACGACCGGCTTTCCGTCCACCCAATACCGGCCATCCTCACGGTACAGCTCCCGCTGGAACATATTCCAGTGCGCAATATTGTACTGGGGCGCATCCAGCCTCCTGAAATCCTCGGCGTAGTGGTGGACCAGCATAGGCAGCAGCTTCTGGTCGCAGAACATTCTCCGGCTCAAGTCATCGAAGCAGTAAATTTCAAACCGGCTGATGAGCCAGTCCAGCATTTCTAAAGAGCGTTCATGCTGCCTAAACATCCAGAAGCCGCTGTTATACAGCCCTACCTGCAGCAGCTGCAGATCATCCGGCTGCTGACCATCCAGCGGCAGCGGCTTCGTAATATGCGGTGTGAAGCTGAACAGGCAGGTATCCAGCAGGCTCAGCGCCTCGTCGAACGACGAGGTGACATAAATGTCGGAATCCAGATAGATGACCTTACTGCTGTTGTAATGCAGCATCAGGTGCTTTATCCATGATGGCCTTACCGCATTGCACAATTCAAATGCATTGTAGTAAATGACCATCTGGTCCAGATTGTGAATGTCCAGCTCCTCGAGCAGAATGACCGTATACGGCAAGTCCGCAGGGAGGTCGCTTACGGAATCGGCGTCAATCACCAGCGCAAAGCCTTGGTAGTCCTGCTGGTGCTTCGCCAGCGATTGAAACAGCACCGCAGCCTGGTCCATATAGTCCATTGTAATGACGGTACAAAAGGCGATCATGTCTGTTCCTCCTGCCCTGAACGCTCTACTCTGTCACCGCCTCGCAGCACTTCTTCCATTTCCTGTTGAAAATGATCCGCCATGCGAGACAAGGTAAACCTGCGAGACTGCTCCAGCCCGGCCTTTA
Source organism: Paenibacillus algicola (assembly GCF_005577435.1). Taxonomy (NCBI): domain Bacteria; kingdom Bacillati; phylum Bacillota; class Bacilli; order Caryophanales; family Paenibacillaceae; genus Paenibacillus; species Paenibacillus algicola. Next base: position 4,364,769 of record NZ_CP040396.1, read on the forward strand.
TCCTCTGCTGCCGATGTTCATCCTGCATCAGCTGCTTCACGCCCTCCAGAATCGAGGCCGCATCGCAGGGATCTACATAGATCGGAGCCTCACCTCCGACCTCCAGCAGAGCGCCCTGACCGGAGGTAACCACCGGACAGCCGAGAGACATGGCCTCCAGCACCGGCAGCCCAAACCCTTCATACAGGGAGGGGAATAATAATCCCTCCGCATGGCGGTACAAGTACACCAGCACCTCATCCGGCGCTTCCACGAAGGTCACTCGCTCCTGCAGGCCGAGACGTCCCAGCAGATCCTGCTCCCACGGATTGCTTGGTCCCGTACAGACCAGCTGCAGGTCTCTCTCCTCCTCCCGCAGCCAGCGGGAGAGAGAGTGCAGCAGGAAACGGAAATTTTTGCGGCCGGTACGGTCTCCTACAAACAGCAAATACCGGGAAGGCAGGCCCTCTACTGCTCTTTCTGCCTTCATGGACAGCAAATTCCCGGTATGGATCACCGTCATATGAGGCTGCTCTGTCCCCGTCAAAGACACGATATCCTGCGCGGTCTGATGCGAAATGGCAAACACCTTACTCACCCGGTGGATCAGGCTTGCCAGCCGATCGGCATTACTGCCTGCAGGATCATACAATCCGTCAGGACCCAGCACACAGCGCATCGTATCGTGGACGACCATGAAGGAAGGCTTGCCACCAGGCAGGTCGTTCAGAAAGGAATCCTCGAACACGGGCGACGTCATGAACAGCGCATCGTAATGTCCCTGCTTCACCTTTTGGCGGTACCACGCCTTGGACATCTTGTTTACGAACGTATAGAGCTTGCCGCCATAAGGCAGTCGGTCCAGAAGCGGCTTGGCGCGATCCAGCCACTGAAGCCTGCCCGAGATAAAGTCGCTTTGTGACCGCAGCAGCGGCAGATCCATCTCTACCCCTCTTCGCTCCAGCTCTTGAAACAGCGCGCTATAGTAGCGGACCATGCCGCACCGGCCATAGAAAAAAATCTCCGGATCTATCAATACCTTCATGTTGTCCCACTCCCACCTCACTTTCCTGCTGCGTAAGCTTACAGTGACGACTTCGACCCGCCCGGGTAGTCTGTCATCTCAAACGTATACTTCTCTATGAATACCTGCCGCGCCTGATCCGAGAGACGAAAGGCCAGCTCCGGCGATTCCGCCAGCCGCTCACAGGCCGCCGCGAACTCCTCGGCGGTCTCGGCCGGCACATAATGCTCCTGCGGCGTTAAGCCTAGCCCGTATACCGACTCCCCTGTAGCCACGATCGGACGCCCGAAGCCCATCGCTTCCAGAATCTTCAGCTTTGTGCCGCCGCCGGCATGAAGCGGAGAGACGACGATATAGCTTGGGCGGTATACCTCTTCAACCCGCTCAACCCGTCCATAGTAATGGACGCCCTCACTGTCATTCAGCCGTCTTCGCAGGTCCTCGCTGCTCGTATGTCCCGCTACATGAAGTGTCCAGGCCGAATTGACTCCTCTCAGGCGGGGCAGCACCTCCCGAAGCAGCCAGGAGACCGCCTCTTCATTCGGGAAATAATCGAGCGAGCCGATAAACAGCAGGCTGCGAGGCGTATCCGGAAGCGGAAGGCGCACCGGCGTGCCGGCCAGACGGTTAGGCATGACATGAAGGCGCAGCTGCGGCAGCCTGTGCTGGAGCAGGGCCTGATCCTCCTCCGAGCAGACATACACGGCTTCAAAGTCGCGCCCCATGCGCTCCTCTTCCCGCTTGAAATGCATTCCCCGAAGCATATAGAGGAGAGATCTTGGCCATTGCCCTTCTTGCCGGTACAAGCGCGCGATTTTGTAATGCGTCGAGGATTCCATATCGTCCAGGTCCAGCTCCATCGCCGGACAGCTTGTCAAACGCTGCAGGTATACAGCGTACTCTCTCAGGTAGAGCCGGAAGCATACAATCTTGTCCAGCTTCATACCGCTGTAATAGGGTCTTAGCTGCTCCTGCTCTTCCTCTCCCATTGTCGGCCAGCCGGACAGAGAGGCATGAGAGATTTGTCCACTGCACAGAGACACGAGCGCTTGACATAGCTGCTTTCCCCTGGAGTGCTCTTTCGGGCTGGCATGGATATAGCGAAGCCGGGGGTGAAGCCTCAGCATGGCATGGTCAGGGGGAGCCTGACTGCCTGAGAGAACGACAAGCATATGAACCTCATAGCTCTCCTCCAGCTTCTGTGTCCACTGACAAGCCCGCTTCTCTCTGCCGGCTCCGTTCGGATCGGGAAACACCGGAGAGATCAGCAATAGCCGGGGACGCGGCGCGGCGCAGTCCGTCACGTTGTCCGGGCCTGCCAGAGGCAGGGCATTATGCGTTGTCTTGCGCCGGTATTGAGGTGGCAGAGGCACTCTCCTCCGGCCTTGTGAACAAGGCACCTCCGGCGGCCAAACTGCCAAGCTCGGCCGCGATGTCAGCAGATCCATGGAAACTCCCCTTCCTCTATAGCTCAATGACCTGGGTGGCAAACGCTTTAGCATTTTCTTTTCGGTGCGAGATGAACACAACCGCGCCCTTTCCCATGGCATGACAAATGCTGGACATCACCTGCCGCTCGGTCTCTTCATCCAGCGCGGAGGTCGCTTCATCCAGCAGCAGCAGACGCGGCTGATGATACAGCGCCCGCGCGATGCCTAGCCGCTGCCGTTGTCCGCCAGAGAGGAGGATGCCGTTGTCCCCGGCCAGCGTGTTGAGCCCCTGGGGCAAGCTTCGGACCAGGCTCTCCAGCTTCACCAGAGACAGCACCTTCATCATCCTCTGCTCATCCGCCCTCTCCTGCGTAAAGCTGATATTCTCCGCAATCGTCCCGCTCAGCAGCGCCGTTTCCTGCGGCACATACGCAATCCCCCCTGCACCCGGCTCTATACTCCGTGAGGTACGCACCTGCCCCCGAGAGGGCGGGATGAAGCCGGCGAGAATCATCATGAGCGTGCTTTTGCCCCGGCCGGAATCCCCGGAGATCGAAATGCGGTCACCCTCGCAGATGCTCACAGACAGCTGCTTCATCATCGCCCTGTCGTCTTCGTAGGCAAAAGAAATTCCCTCCAGTCTCAGCAGCTCCGGCTCTTGAAGGGACACGCTGTGAGAAGGAGCGTCAGCTCCCTGCTCCCCTTGTGCAAGCTCCTGCTTCAGGATACTCAGCTGGCTGTGTGTCCCTTCCAGCTCGGCGTAGGAGGAAATGAGCAGGGACATGGACGGAATCAATCGGCGGGACAAAATGGTAAACGACGCCAGGCCGGCAATAAGCTGCGGTGTGCCAGCCTGATCGACCGAAATAACGTACAGAATGCCGAGTCCGATGGCGAGGGTGAACAGCGATTCCAGAGCGATTTTGGGGATATGCGGCAGCACCGACAGGGAGATCTTGGCCTGACTGAGCCGGTCCAGCTCCTTGACCGCCCGCTCCTCCATCACCTTTTCGGCTCCAAATACCCGAATCTCCCGAAACAAATTCAGATTCTCATGCAGGCGGTTATAATAGCTCTGCTCATGCACGTTATGCTCATGGGCAGCCCGGTTGATCCGGGGCTTCATCACCCGGCTCGTCAGCCGGCCGAACAGCAGCAGCACCGCGAGCCCCGCCAGCACCGCTCCCGGAGCCAGAACCAGCATCGTTCCCGCCAGCAGCACCAGATTCATGACCGAGCCGATAAAATTAAAAAACACCTGGTACGAAAATGCACTGTCCAGCGCCGTTGCGGTCAGATGCTTTGCCTTCACGGCTCGGGTCCCGGCGGTGAAATCTTTCCAGGACATATTCATGTACATATGTAACAGCCGGCTCGAATACTCCCGGTACAAACGCTGGGTGAAGGTGCGGGACTGCCACACGGAAATATATTCAAGGATTTGCCTGAGGAGCGTTACCCCAATGAACAGCCCCATGAGTCCAGACAGATCCTCTTGCCCGAAGGACCATCCTCCCATCGCGGCAGGCTCTGCCTGCAGCGTCATAACGAGGACGTAGGTCACGTATACGATCAATAGATCCACAGCCGGCAGGACGCAGGCCAGTCCCAGTGCCAGCTGCAGCCTGGACTTCAGCGCCGCTGGAGCCGCTGCATAAATTTCCCGCAGCCGGTAGCATTGCGCCTTCAGCTTCAACACCTCAGTCATGCCATGCCCTCTGTATGCGGCGGAAGAAAAGAGCCAGGTTCTCCACCCGATTTCTCCAGATCTCTCTCTGATACACGCTCCGTGCATAAACCTCATCCTGCGGCAAAAAAGGACGTCCCAGCGCGCTGTAAGTGCTGCTGCCGTGCGCGATAAAATGCGGCGTCAATCGCCCTGCATGAAAATACGTGAAATCATTGCGTTCCTTGTTCCACCACAGATGGCTCCATAAATGCAGACTGTATACATTCTCCGGCAGCTCCACCTGCTGGTGGAACAGACGGCGTATGCCCTCCCGGCTCCAGTCCAGATGGAAAAAGGACGACTCCGGCTCCACATGAACAAGCTCCGGAAAGCTGCGGCTGAGCCGGTACGGCAGAAACGTCGAGTGCGCACTCCACGAGCCGTCAAATTCCTGCATGATGGAATCCAGCCAGTACTGAATAAAGCGCGAGCCCGGCTCCGCCATAATCAAAGCGTTGCACAGCGAGCCGCCGGCTTCCCGGGCAGCGGAAACGTTCAGATCCACTTTTTCATGGCCCATGACACAGGGATGGCGGTACAGCTCTTCCGGAATCGGCCTCACAAACATCGTATCAATATCTGCATACACCCCGCCGTATTCCAGCAGCATCTCCAGCCGGGAGATGTCAGACAGGTGCGCATAACGGTATTGCTCAAGCGAAGGGTCTTTATAATCATAGGCGGCCATAGATTCATCCTGCTGAATGGGGTGTAGCACCAGGGAATCCTTGATACGGTCCCACCACTCCCCATACGGAAGGTGCTCATAGTGAAAATACACCCGTTCCGGCCGGTTCACCTCTATACAGGAGGCAATCGCCATATAGTGCGAGAGATGGAAGGGCTCGGTCTGCGGCTTCAAGCCGAACACAAAGTGAAACACCTTGGGAATCATCGTCATGGAAAAAGCACCTCTATGCATGTATTGGCAATACGCTCAGGATGGAAGGCACGCGACACCTTGTCCCGAAGCTGCTCGCCTTTATGCTTCGCCCGGGACGGGTCCTGATAGATTGCCCGTAATACCTTGCGTACCTCCTGCTTGTCCACGGCCGCCCATTGCTGCTCCTGGGTATAGGAGCCTTTGCCGAACGCGGTGGCCACACGCTCCAGCTGGAACGGCAGCAGATAAGCATCCTCCGGAGACAAATAATCCAGCTGTCCGCCGTGGGAGGTCATCACAACGGCCTTGCCGTACCAGGCGGCTTCATACGCGCCCATACCCCAGCCTTCGCCGCGCGTGCAGGAGACGAAGCAGTCTCCCTGCTGATGCAGCCAGGCGAGATCGCCGGCACACCATTCCTTCGTCACATGCAGTATACGTCCTCCTTCAGGCTGCGCTTCCGTCAGCTTCTTCAAGCTGGAGCTGCTGGAGTCAAAGGTCGGCCGGAGAAACAGCTTCTTCCAGCTGCGGCGGCAGGTCGTCCAGTCCAAGGCGTCTGTCTTCAAGAGAAGGACGGCCTTCTCATCTTGGTGAAACTCCTCCCGAAAAGCCTCGATCAGCAAAGGCTGGTTCTTTCGCTCATTCCACATGCCAATGCTATAAAAGAGAAAGCGGCCTTCCGCCTCTGCAAGCACCTTTTGCAGATCATGACTTGGCGCTGTGTGCGGGGTCGCCCCACCAAACTCTGACACATGCGGCAGCACAACCACCGGCACTTCCACGCCGCAAGCCAGCAGCACCTCCCGGTTCCACTGACTTGGCACAAACACGCCGTGCAGCCGGTTCAGCAGTCCCGCCCAGTGCGGCGGAATGCGATCGGTCTCCCAGGCGGTGTAGCCCCAGACCGGTGCGTGCGGGTGCGTGCGGCTTGTCTTCTCCAGCCAGTACGGATAATATTCCGGCACGGTGTGAATGATCACCGCCTCGGCGGAGGCTCGGGCAGGGAAGCGCTCCTCCCGCACCAGAATGCCGCCGCGGTTCACGCGTCCGGAGCGGATCAAGGTCTGCTCTACCCTGATGCCGGCGGCCTTCAGCGCAGTGATCAGACCGGCCGCGGCCGTTCCGTAACCGGTCTGTTCGTCGCAGGAAATATAACGAACGCTTCTCAAGACGTCCTCCTGCTGAGGTCCTGAAGCGAAAGCTTGTAATAGCGGTATAGCTTGCAGGTATAATACACGAACCGGGTACGCCTGGTTTGGAGCAGCGTCTTGTACAATTGAGGCAGAAGCCCCGGCTTGTATGCCTTATCGATCTTGTCCATCACCTTCTGGTCGTTCAGGATGCTGCGGATATATGCCAGCTTCTCGGACCGGGTCAGGGGGCAGTCTTTATAGAACAGATTAATGAAGCTGATGATCGTATTCGGCACGAAAATATAATACGCTTTCGGCTCCAGTTCCCCTTGAATGCCAACGCTCCCCAGCAAATATTCCAGCGCCTTATCATGTGCCAGGTTGACAGAGTGAAACTGCTGAGGGCGGTAGCTGGTCGTGAGGGAGCCTTCTTTTTTCTTCGTGTAGTAGTACAGGGATTGATTCAGAATAAACACCGAGCGGCAGTATTTCAGATACTCTATATTAAAAATAAGGTCCTCCGCATAATGAACTCCATCCGGCATCTTGATATCATGGTCCTGGATGATGCTAGCTTTATAGAGTCTCGCACAGGGACTGTTAATGAGTGCGGTTTCAAACAGAGAAAGAATTTCTGCAGCATGTTCTTTCGAGATGCTGATCTTGCCGTCAAAGGCGAGCTCGGGGCGCAGCATTCTCTTGTTCTTGAAGTACACATACTCAACCGTCATTGGACTGATCACCAGATCACTCCCGCTCTCCTTCATTCCGTGAATAAGCTCCGCGAACATCGTCGGCATAATGTAATCGTCGGCATCAATAAAGGAAATATAATTCCCGCGCGCGTGGCGAATACCCAGATTACGGGCCGCGGACGGACCCTGATTATGCTGCTGAAATACAGAAATTCGGCTGTCCCGCTGCGCATATTCCTGACAGATGAAGAAGCTCTCGTCCTGCGAGCCATCATCCACCAGCAGTAATTCAAAATCCGCATAGGATTGCTGCTGGATCGAATCCAGACATTTACGAATATAACGTTCCACATTGTACACCGGAATAATAATCGATAGTTCAGCCATTGTGTTCAGCTCGCTTTTGTTAAATTTGACTTCATTCCACGGCAGGAGTAACTCTTCTTCTGATTTTAGTTCCATTATATAGCACTATTACGACAATAAACATCAGAATCATGTATATTTCGACAATTATACAGAGGCATACTCACAAAATACTCACAAGCAACGAAAACACAGCCCCCCTGCACGACTGAACGTGCAGAGGGGCTGTGAAATTTCGACCTATCATTTACTGTCTTACTTACTCATACCCTGCAGAAGCAGCGCCAGCAGCTTCGCAGCTTCCTCGCGGCTTGCAGCCGCCTTCGGCTGGAACAATCCACCCGGCGTGCCCTGAATCATACCTGCACGTTGAAGCTGCTCGACATCCGCCTGCGCCCAGGCACTGATCGCGCTGCGATCACGGAACGATTCGAGACTGCCCTCGGCGTCCGGCACAGGCAGCTCATATTCGATATGCCGGACATAGCGGCCCAGCATGACGGCCAGCTCTTCCCGGGTGATGAGATCATGAGGCTTGAAGGTATCCGGGCCTTTGCCCAAAGCAATACCTTCACGGGAAGCCCAGTGAATAATGTCCGCATACCAGTGACTGGCAATCACATCTTTGAACGGCTGCTCCCCGGCAATGCTCAGGCTGTCCCCGGACATCCTCGCGAGCACGCTCAGGAACTCCGCTCGTGTCATGGAAGAACCAGGCTGAAAGCGGTCTGCTCCATAGCCCTGCACCAAACCACGCGCGGCCAGGTACGTAACATAACTCTGCGACCACCCGGAAACATCACGGAACTCCTGCTTGTTATACCCGATCCCATAAATGGAGAAATGCTTAACGGCAAAGGTATACATCCCGTTGGTTGAATCTAACCATCCATTTGGTACGGCCGTCAGGGTGCCGTTCTCGGCAATATGATATACAACCAGAGCGTCACGAACTTCGCCCGCTGCAGCCGAATATGGAATGGACACCTTGACGGTGCCGCCGCCAAAGTCGGCAACGGTGCCTCCTTCGTGACGGATGCTTAGATCAAGTACAGGCCGATTCCCTGTCACCGTCTTCACGAGGACTGGCATTGCAGCGGTTTCGATCTTGGACACCTCAATCTGCATGGCTCCGCGCACCTGGGTTTGGAAGGCCTGAATCACTTTCGTGTCCATCGACAGCTGTGCAAGAGGCGTGGTGATGGACAAATGGGGGATTCCGCTGCCGCTCAGCAAGGCGGCTGTACCTTCCGGCAGCTCCAGGGAGACCCGGTTAGCTGATGCCGCTCCTGCAGACAGCTGAAGCTCCAGCATTCTCTTCTTGGAAGAACTTCCGGCATCCTGCTTCCACAGCTCAATCAGCGACTTCATCTGATCTCCAGAGACGACGGCCTTCGTGACTCCGCTCACCTGGCTTCCAGGCACTTGAAGGAACACCTTCGCTCCATCCGGGCTAACTCCGGTCTGTCCCGGCAGGGACGGCGAAGGGGACGGCGATCCCGGTTGGACCGGGACTGCCCGTGGACCCGCCCGGTGAGCCTGTATCTGGGTTGTTGGGATGTTGCGGGCTGGAGGCCAGGATCGTTAACGGCCGGGTCACCCGGCTGTCGCCAGAGGCAGCAGACACCTCGTATGAACCCGAAGCCCAAGCCGACGGGACGGTGATCGCGCTGCGATACTGGTTCAATGACGTCTTTACGGTATCGAAATAGAGTATTTCACCTGCCGTATTGCGCACAGTGAGAATAACATCGGAGGAATGGGACCCTCCGGAAAAGACAAGCTCCTTACCCGCTGCAGCTTGTGCCGGAGCCTCCAGCGTCAGCGTGGATGCCTGGCTCACGGCCTGTAAAGGGGCCGAAACCGCGCCTGCCTCAGGCAGAAGTGCTGAACTGTGGGCGGCAGGCGGCAGGCAAGCTGCGCCGAATGTAACCATCACCAAGGCAGCGACCCAATTGCGCATGCCTGTTCCTCTTCGTTGTAGATTTCTCATCTTTATTGCACCCCGTAAGCATCGGCAAGCACCTGAATGTTTTCGCCGTCCACGGCAGATACCACCATAATCTTGACCTTCTTGTTCTGGCCGATACGAATTTCTTCAGAAACCATGTCTGTTCCGTTCTGGACATGCTTGATCAGCGTCAGGCCCGGCGTTGTGTAGTCTGCACCCTCATACACCTGAACAACAAGATCATAGCCTGAGCTGTAGACAGGCGCGCCCGGAGTCTGTGATACCGAATACTGATAGACCGACATGCCGGATGCGGTGGACTTCTGCACGTCCAGCTTCAGCGGACGCACATCGTTGTCCGGCTCCACATAGCCCTGATGAAGCTGATACACGGCGACCGTTCCGCTGACCTCATGAGCAGCCAGCAGCAGCGGATATCCGGTCGGGCTGTCGGCCGCTTTAATGACCGCCAGGCCTTCCGGCGCGACATCTCCTTTAATCTTGGCGCTATAGTCCCGGGTGTTCATGTAATCGAAAAATTTAGCCTCAGCCGGATTCGTAATATCATAGACCATAATTCCACCGATCCGCTCCAGCCCGATAAAGGCATACACCTTGCCTTCTACCTCCAGCACCTTAATATCCTCGGGCTCCGGCCCTTTTTTGGAGCTGCGGTGATCCAGCGTCAGATTGTCATTGGATACGTTGAACTGATGCGGATAGCGCTCCGCTGTGATTTTTTCAAAATCACTCCCGCTGTCATACACCAGCTCCAGCGTCTCTGCATTCCAGATGGAGAAGGAGCGACCGCCCAGAATGTACGTCTTGTCATTCTCTAATCCGTCATGTTCTTCATTCTTCAGTGTATCTATGGAACCGCCGCTTACCGAAGTGCTGCCGATGTTCGCATACTCTGCCCACTCTCTCGCATCTCCTTCATTCGGGGTCAGCAGGTAGGTCACGCCGCCAATGTTTGCCGTAGCGGCTCCATCCGGCATGTACGCACCGAATACGCTGTAATTATGGATTTCAATCTGGCCGTTCCGGTGGATGTCCAGCTCGTTGCCAGGAAGACTGTGATCCTTGAATCCGAGTCCCTTGATGCTCGTAAACTTCATGCTCCCGATATCCAGCACCGCAACGGCATTGGCTTCCTGAAGGGTCACATAGGCCGTTTTGCTGTTATCTGCGACCGCAATGTACTCCGGCTCCAGATCGACAGAAGGCAGGGTGTTCTTTTTCAAAATAACCTGATGATTCACCAGCTCAGCTCGGGCTGCATCCCAAGCTTCAAAGGTAACTTGAACCGCCTTGGCGCTGTTGATGCCGTCACGCAGGTCGATGATGGACACCGAGCCCTTAGGATCTACGGCTCCCGGTCCGTAGCCGCTGCGCGGCTCCCCTTCGTCGGCAGTCAGAACATACTGCCCGTCCGGCGTAAAGGTAATCATATCCGGCTGTACGCCTACCTCCAGATGGGTCACGTAATCTCCATCATAATTTAGCAGCAGCACAGCACCATTCTTCGCGTAATCCTGTTCCTGAACAGCGACTGCAATGAGCTGGTGCCCGGTGTGGATATCAACGCTCGTCACATCTCCGAAGGTGAAGCCGGGAATCATGCTGCTCAGGCTCACCTGCTTCTTCAGTGAAAAGGACGCGCTGCCAGCACTCCAATCTCCGAGGCTGATGATGTCGATCGTCTGAGCATTACCGTTGACTAGATACATATTTCCGTTATCCGGGTTGTACTTGACGATTTCGGCCGCGCCGCCGTCCTCATTCTGGCTGCCCGTGAAGAAGCTGCCCCAGTAAGATAGGCCACCAGGGACCGCCGGCTCTCCGCCCACGGCTGGCACTGCAGGGATTTGCGGAGTTGGCGCCGGGTTGGGTACCGGATTCGGAGTTGGCTCGGTCGGCGCCGTCAGCCCCCAAGCTCCGTCAGCCAGGCTGCGGGGACGGTGTAACGCTATGAATTCCGGCGTCTGGCTTTTGTATTCCAGAACCTCGAAATCGGTGTTGTTCTGATTTGTATCGTTAAAATTAATGCGCCGGATTGATTTTTGCTTGGAGATAGACGGGATTACCTGGCCTTCGACCCCGTCCTTACCCGCTTCCTTCACAGTCACTTGATCCACGACGCCACCGCTGCCGTTCACAAGACGCACATTATATTGGTCATTGTCGATATAACGGCCTGTCCAATCTAGATCAAAGGAATCCATCTGAAGCAGGCTGACACTGGTCGTTTCAGCCGCCCCCCGAATTAGATAAGAAGCATGTGATGGAATGATGCCGCTAAGCTCCAGCGCCACCCATTCCCCAGCCGTGGTGCCGGGGTTCCCCGCGCTGCGTAGAGATGAATATTCTATCTTCCAGCCCTCCAGGCTGATCGGCGCTTCCGTCGGATTGTACAGCTCAATAAAGCTATGGCTGATCGGTGTATCGCTCTTGCCGCCACCTCCGTACACCTGGTGAATCAAAATCGTATCGGGACCGACAGCACTCTCCTCTGCTGCATGCACGCCCCCAAAGCTGACTACAAGCTGGACAAACACAAGCAGCCCGGCGATGAAGCCGAGTTTTCTTTTTCTGGGCAGCCTTGAATTTATCATTTTGCACACCTTCCCCTTTGCTTGATCTGGTCTGCCCACAACTGCAACGATCATGGCGATTTCAAAGATTCCATGTGAGCGTTCACTTCATCTATCATAGTGAAAAAAAGCTAGGCTCAGGTCATAGCGATGTTAAATATGAGGCCGGTTTCTGTAAAAAGCGCATCAAAAAGCCCCATTCATCTCTGAATGGAGCTTCCTGCTAGTGCTGCTGTATCCGATCGGATTGTTTGTTTATGGCTTCTCTACAACGTCTCTCCACCACCCGGACGCCTCGCCTCTATCCTGCTGAATGAGAGGAATGGTCTCGCCCAGCCGGGGAGTAACCAGCTTCATGTTCAGCTGCTCCGCAGCTGGCAGCGCACGCTCGATCGGCTCGGTCCAGCCGTGATAAGCCAGGGTAAATGCCCCCCAGTGGATTAGCATCATTTGCGCGCCCTGCACATCCCTTGCTGCCTGCACGGCCTCCTCGGGAGTCATGTGAACCCAAGACCAGCGATGATCATATTGACCGCCTTCGATCAGCGCCAGGTCAAAGGGGCCGTATGTCTCCCCGATCTTTTTAAAGTGAGCCCCGTATCCGCCATCCCCGCTCGTGAATACGCGCGTCCGTTGTCCCAGGATGACCCAGCCTCCCCAAAGAGTCGTGTCCTTATTCAGCAATCCCCTGCCCGAGAAATGCTTCGACGGTGTCAGCACAAGGCGCAGGCCCTCAAACTCCCGCTCCTCCCACCAGTTCAATTCCGTAATGGCATCCTCCGGAACCCCCCAGCGGATTAGGTGTGCGCTGACACCGCAGGGCACGAAGAAATGACGGACCTTATGCCGCAGCTTGGAGATCGACGGATAGTCCAGATGATCGTAATGGTCATGCGTAATCAGAACCGCATCAATCGGCGGAAGCTCGTGTATCATCTGCAGCACATCCTGACTGTACCGCTTACTTCCTGCGAAGGAGACCGGCGAAGCCATCATACCGAGCATGGGGTCAACGAGAATATGCTTGGAATCCATCTGAAGTAAAAAAGCGGAGTGCCCAAACCATGTCACATGATCCTCTGCACGATCTATACGGCTCCAATCCGTCTTAACCATGGGCAGGGCAGCCTTGGGCGTACGCTCCTTCCTCCCGATCATTGAATCCCTCGTCATGGACAATAAATCCGAGACATTCATGCTCATGCGGGTCGTCTCCAGGTTTCTGAACCGGTTACCGGTATAGTTCTTCATCTCGCTGTACCGGGCCACCTGTCCCCGAGTTGGACTGCCCCCAAACACAGGATGCAGGCTCATAAACAACACCGCTCCCAAAATAACTGCTGCAAGAACGATCCATATATAAATCATGCCTTTCGTTCCTTTCCTGATAAAATCGACGCTTGCCTATGTCTATACTATCATAAAGAAAGCTTCTCATGAAACTAAAGCACAGCGGCTGCCGACCCACCTTTCAGCCATGGACACTCCGATTTGCCCCTCCACCACTGTATCACTCGAGTATTAAAGAAATGTTTTCTTGAAGTGAAATGTAGTACATCATGCAACAAAGCCACTGCTGAGATCAAGGATTCATCACTTCCCCAAGCTAAATAGTCTCCGTCCTTGCTCTAAAGATTTATGTATTCCTATTTACAGCACTTCATATATAATGAGGCTGTACCTAGCAACCCAAAGCACAAATTTACCGTATTGCAGGCCAAAGAGAGCCTGGATACGTTGGAATATGTCCAGCGAATTCTAAAGGAAGAACGTCAGCTGGAATTTGCGGCGACACCGCTTCAAACGTCACGATTTCAGGTTCGAAGGGATGAAGATCCCGGCAGAGCTGGAAGGACGATTCAAGTTTGCGAGGCAAAAGTCCAAGCTGGCTGGAACGATCCGGGGATCTTTTTTAGTTATTAAAGGAGAATACTAGTCATTAGAGAGGAGCAGCAGCATGGAAGCAACCGCTCAAGAGGTCGCAGCATGGATGGTGCAGGAGATCAGATCTACGGGGCAGCTGCATCAAAGCGATGCCATTGCCTATGTGAAGGCGCATTTCGGGGAAAGCTTTGTCTTTGTCAATGAGAACGGCAATGCCTCACTGTCCAAGGAGGTCAAAAAGGCTTTTCGCAAGCTTCATGGCGGCCGCATCGCCTGGGATCGTGATGGATTTTTATGGGCGTGGACTTAACGCTTCTGAAGCTTCAGAGGCTCACCTCTCCGGGGTCAGGCCACCCCTCTCAAGGGATGGCTGTGGAGAGCCTCGCTGTACATTCAGTACACCGCGATCGGCCCGTACGGACCTTGAATAATCTCAATCCTCGTCTCAAAAATATCCGTCAGCAGCTCCGGCTTCATGATCTCCGCTACCGTACCAAACGCCGCAATCTGCCCATGCTTCATCGCACAGATGCTATCGGAGTATTTAGCCGCAAAATTAATATCGTGCATTACGGTCAGTATGGTTCGGCCGAATTCATCCGCTACATGCCTTAAATACTGCATCATCTGCACGGACCGGGCAATATCCAGATTGTTCAGCGGCTCGTCCAGCAGCACGTATTCCGTTTCCTGACACAGCACCATGGCGACATAGGCCCGCTGCCGTTGACCGCCTGAGAGCTCATCCAGATAGCGGTCCTCCAGCTCGGTCAGGTCCAGAAAATCAATATATTTGGAGATAATCCGCTCATCCTCCTTCGTCAGCCGCCCGTTGGAGTACGGGAAGCGTCCGAAGCCGGCAAGCTGCCTTACAGTAAGCCGCGTCACAAAGTGATTTTCCTGCCGCAAAATTGTAATGATCTTCGCCAGGTCCTTGGATTTGGATGTGGACACATCCATATTCGCCACCTGGATCTGGCCTTCATCCATATTCAGAAGCCGACCGATCATCAGCAGCGTGGTTGACTTTCCGGCACCGTTAGGACCGATTAAAGAGGTCAGGCCCGCCTTGGGAATCTCAAGGTTCAAAGGACCAATGTGGACCTGAGCGGTGTATGATTTTTTAACCTGATTGATTTGGATCATAGCGCCCTCTTCCTTAAAAGTACGATTAAGAATAGTATGCCGCCGAACAGCTCGATAATGACCGAGACGACAGCCTGCGAATCAAACACATGATACATCAAGAAATATGCGGTTGTCAGGACGAAGAAGCCTACCGCCAGCGCCATCGAAAAAATATATCGGTGATCATACGTTGGCGCCGCTTGATAGCTAAGCATGGCCACCAGAAAGCCGTAAAAGGTTAAGGGGCCGATCAGCGCCGTAGAGATGGACATCAGAATAGCGACCAGGATCAGAATATAGATGATGCTCGGCTGATATTTGACGCCCACAGAAACGGCGGCATCCTTCCCGAGCGATAACACATTCAGCTTTTTTGCACTGACAAACAGCAGCACGGCAATGAGAAGAACCATTGGAATGACTATAGAGAAATATGCAGCATCCGCATGGTTGACCGAGCCGAACAGCCTTGCCTGCAGCACATCGAATTCCGATGGCGTCAGCACTCTTCTCATGAACGTGGAGACAGATCTGAGACCCACCCCGATGATAATCCCGACCAGAAGCATAAGCTGCAGGTTGCCGTATTTACCGGAGAGCAGCCACCCGTACAGGATCAAGCTCATCAAGACCATGATGCCCACCTGAAGCAGAAACGGACCGGTACCGGTAAAGCTGACCAGGGTTCCCGCGCCAAATAAGAAGATCGTGCTCGTCTGAATCGTAGAGTACAGGGTTTCGAAGCCAAGCAGCGAAGGCGTAATAATCCGATTGTTCGTAATGGACTGAAAAGCTACTGTCGATAGCCCTTGGCATACGGCCGCGATCAGCATGGCCACGACAGCGACAATTCTTCTCTCGACGACCGGAATGAACGATGGCGAGTCTACCGGCACCGGATTGTTATATACGAGAAGTCCGTAAGTGGACAGCAGACCTAGCATCATCAGGCTGGTAAGCAGCAGCCAGTAGCGCTTTTGTTCCTTGGGGGAGCGAAAGGCGCTCACGGATCGGGCAGCCTTGACGCTGCGAGAGGCCGAAGTGTTTACATGGGTGTTCATCGTGGCCTCCTCCTCGGTTTGCGGCGCCGCAGTAAAATCGCAATAAATACAACCGCACCTAATGTTCCCAGAATTAAGGACACCGGTACCTCGAACGGCATGATAATCGTGCGCGAAATAATGTCACACAGCATAATGGTGCCCATGCCCAGCACACATACCCACGGCAGATTGCTTCTGAGATCATCCCCCCGGAACATCGAGACGATGTTCGGCACAATTAATCCCAGGAAGGGCAGATTACCGATCACCGCAGCCACAATGCCCACCGCCGCCGCAATCAACGCATTCGCTAGTATAATAAGCCGGTTATAATTCAGCCCGAGACTCGTCGCCACATCCTCTCCCAAGCCTGCCAGCGTCAGCCGGTTAGCAAAGATAAAGATCAGGATCGTAATGATGACAATAATCCATAGATACTCATATCTTCCCGCCTGTACCGCTGCGAAAGAGCCGACGAACCATCCTTCAATGACCTGCAGCATCTGAAAAAACAGACCCATAAACGTAGAGACCGCCGAGATGACGGCGCCCAGCATAAGCCCGATAATAGGCACAATCAAGGACGAACGCAGCCGCACCCGCCTCAAGAATAGAAAGAAAACCATCGTGCCGACGAAGGAGAACAAAATGGCACCGGTCATCCGCTCAACCAAAGTTGGCGCAGGAATCAGCACATATACGACCAGAAGGCCCAGACCCGCCCATTCGATCGTTCCGGTTGTTGTGGGCTCTACCAGGCGATTCTGAGTCACCAGCTGCATGACCAGCCCAGACATCGCCATGGCGGCACCGGTCAGCATGAGCGCAATCGTCCGCGGAACCCGGGTAATCCAGAACATTTCCCAGCCGTCCTCCTGACCCCAAATATCGTAGACGCCCGTAAATAGAGAGATTACGCCCAGGATGAGGACCGTAATGACCGCCAGGACAAAAGGCGTGCTCCATATTTTATTATGGTTAGAAAGATGGGGCTGAGATGTTCTCTCAGCCCCCATGACGATATGGTTAGACACGATAGCGTGCTCCTTTATACTACTCGGCTAGCTTATTAGCAAGATTGTTAAACAGCTCGATGTACGTTTGAATGGACTCATTCGTGTACGTATCATTCGGTGCATAGACGATATTTCCTTCAGTGACCGCGGTTGTATTTTGAAGCGCCGGGGCGTTATCAATAACATCCTGAGCCGGAACCTTTGGATCGGTTGAATTAATAGCAGCATCACGGTCCAGGACAAAAATCCAATCCGGATTGCTCTGCGCGATCGCTTCTACAGAAATTTCATCCCCTTGGTGATCCGACGAGGTGTTGTCGATGTCCAGGGACGATGTCCATCCGAAGATTTCGTACATCGGGCCCCAGACGCGTCCAGAGACCGGAGCCGAGAAGCCGATGTTGCCGCCGGAAACAATGACGCTCATTACCGTTTCGGTATCCTGGTAGGCTGCTTTTGCATCTGCAATAGCTTGATCGAATTCAGCATTCAGCTGCTCTGCCTCTGCATTTTTGTCAAAAATCTGTCCCAGCTTCAGCGTCGCATCCTTCAGTCCGTTGACCAGGTTGTCACCCGGGGCGCCGGATTCGGCAGAGACGTCGAAGTTCAGATCGATGACGACTGCATTCGGCACCAGCTTCTTGATATCTTCATAGTAATCAGCAAACCGCTGCCCTACAATGACTAGCTCCGGATTGGCAGCCGCCAGAATCTCCAGGTTGGGCTCACTGTGATTGCCAATGTCCTGAACACCCTCATCTGCTACATAGGGGGAGTCCGCAGGCATAACGCCTTTAGGAACCGCAGCCAGCTCGATCTCCCAGTTCGCAAGCGTTTCAAACGTCCGGTTGTCCAGCGCGACAACGTTCTCGGGATTTACAGGCACGGTAACCTTGCCATGAGCATCAGTAATTTCAACGGTCGTTGGCTGAGCCGGCTCTGTGGCGGCTGGCGTCGTTTCGGTGGTCGTGGTGGTGCTTGTATTCTCACTGGCGCTGTTGCTTTCTGTACTGCCTGTCGTATCGTTCCCGGTGGAGCATGCCGCCAGCACCAGTACGAACACCAGCATTACAATACTAAATTTGAACTTTTTCATTTCTCTTTCCCTCTCCTTCGTATGTATACTTTCGAAACTCATCGCGATGTCCCGGTTATCAGTGATAATGATAATTATTATCAATGACAATTTCTTTTTAAAGTATAGCAGGATCCAAAATAATAGCAACCTCTTTTTTTTATCACATTACCTGTACTGTGGTTTGGATAGAGAAACTATAAAGGTCCCGGAGAGTTATCATCGCTCCCGGGACCTTCTCTTGCTGCCTCATTTAAATGTTAGCTTCTGTTCGCTTCCTGCACCTTGAGAAGCTTCCCTTTAACGGTCGTATCCTTCATCATATGAAGCACTATTCGGCCTTTGCCATTAAGAATATCCACATAGGAAGCATGATCTTCTATGGTAATAATCCCAATGTCCGCTGCCGACACACCTTCGATTTTGGCTATAGTACCTACAAAGTCCACAGCTCTGATCTTCTTTTTCTTTCCGCCATTAAAATACAATTTCATTACATCCTGCCCCAGGCGAGAGCCGCGGCCTTTTGTAATCGATGGCTGCTTCCCTGACTTCGCTTCAAAAGCCGCCTTTCCCCGTGTCACTGCTTCTGCGGATGGATTTGATTTCCTAGGGATGTCAAACCCGATATAGGCTTCAATATTCAGAATGAATTTCTCTTCATTCGGCTTGGCAAAGGAGATCGCTTTCCCGGATTGCCCGGCTCTTCCCGTTCGACCCGTGCGGTGTACGTAGCTCTCGTTCTCCAATGGAAGATCATAGTTCATGACGTGACTGATGTTCTCGATATCAATCCCTCTTGCGGCTACATCCGTAGCAATCAGATAGCGGAAGTGTCCTAACTTAAACTTGTTCATCACTTGAGTGCGTTCGTCCTGCTCCATGCCTCCATGGATTCTGTTACAGGGATATCCCTGTTTTTCCAACTCTTTATAAACGACCTCGACTCTAGTCTGCGTTCGGCAAAAAATAATACAACGATCCGGATTCTCGATCACGGTGATTGCCCGGAGTAACTGAAGCTTGTCCTCATCCTTTACCATATATAACGAATGCTCAATCTGATTTGTCGCTTCGGAGCCTGCCTTCACCTCAATATCCAACGGATGGTTCATATATCGGTGGCATAAATTCTCGACATCCTTTGGCAGTGTGGCGGAGAACAGCATAGTCAACCGATTCTTGGGCAGCTCGCGGATAATTTTCTCCACCTGCTCAATAAATCCCATGTTTAGCATCTCATCGGCTTCGTCAATCACGAGAAATCTCACTTGCTCCAGATCGATCGTTTGCTTCTCGATATGGTCCATAATCCGTCCTGGCGTGCCCACAACCACATGATTTCTGTATGTCAGTTGCGTCTTCTGTCTAGCAAATGGCTGCTTGCCGTAAATCGCAATTGCTTTGATTCGTTTGTATTTCCCGATATTCATCATATCCTGCTTAACCTGATCGGCAAGCTCTCGCGTCGGCGTCAAAATCAAGGCCTGCGGCCGATTCTGATCCCACTCTACCATTTGGCAGATTGGAATGCCGTAAGCTGCCGTTTTCCCACTTCCTGTGCGGGATTTCACGGTCATATCCTTCTGCTTAAGCGCAGAGGGAATTACACTGCTTTGAACCTCTGTCGGCATTTGATATCCCAAATTATCCAAGGCGCGGAGAATATCCTCGCTTAATTGGTAATCCTGAAAACTTCGTTCATTCATAAACACACCTCTTTGTGTAGACAACGTTTTTCATAGCTTAGCATTACCGGCTTGGAGCGCTCCGTTCATTGATTATACCATGATTTACTCAAGCAAAAAGAAAGGAGTCGAGCCCTAAGCAGGCCGACTCCAGAACTTATTTAGAAGGTTTCAATTTCCGTATAAATCTGGAAAGTTACGCCGAATGGATCTGTGACATCACCGAACCCAGGACTGAAAGCTTCTTCGCTGAAAGGCATATTGACTTGCCCGCCTTGCCGCAGAGCTTCATAAATATCCCTAGCATGCTCGACAGCGTGCGTCGTAATACAAATAGTAACCCGGTTTCCCGTTCCAAGTGACAGTGATCCGGCTGGCGCATCAGAAAGCATAAGCTCTGTATCACCGATTTTTAATTTGGCATGCGCCACCAGATCCTTTAATTCTTCTGTAAATGTATTAGACATGCCCGGCATTTCACCGTACGTGATGCTGGAGAGCACCTCGGCGTGAAATACCTCTTTGTAGAACTGGATCGCTTCCTTCGCTCGCCCCTCTAATGTGATGTATGGAACCAGCTTCATCTTCATGCCTGCTCCGTATATTGCTTGAAATGGTTCATGATCGCCTGCCAGCCCTGCTGCTGCATCTCCACAGCGTGCGTGGCTTCTGCTTCAAAGGTCTGAACGACCTTCGTCACGCCACCTTGATCCTCAAAGAGAATTTCAACCTTTCTGCCGTCTCCCAGCGTGTAGGTGATCTCCTGATGAGGCTTCACAGTGTCGTATACACCATCAAAATCGAAGCCCATGCTGCCGTCCTTCGCCTCCATCCGATTGAGGAAAGCCCCGCCTTCCCGCAGGTCATTCTCCGCTTTCGGCACATGCCACTCTTCCGTCGCATAGCTCCATTTCATAATGTGGACCGGCTCGGTCCAATACGTCCATACCTTCTCAATCGGAGCCTGAACCGTCGCTTCTACCGTTACTTTAGGAGCAGATGGATTGTTCATGGATCAACACCTCTTTCATCAAATTGTTGGTTTATACAGCTCTCACTCCTATAGACGTATGGTGTGGTGAAAATTCATCGCTGTATTTCGAGTGGAAGACCAAATATTCTAAATAAAGGCGTATGAATAAAATTCTGAACATGATCAATATGCCCCTCCCGCACCTCCAGCATATGAATGCCCCAGGGAACGAGAACGTCTGGGATACGGCCGGGTACATACTGCGCCAATACAGGAACGCCACCATTGGCCGTGGTCCGGATAAACCGGGACCCTTCACAATGCCACCGCGTAAGGGAGAAAAATTGACGCAGATCTTCTCTGCCCTTGATCCACATATTGAACGGCGGCATCGACATGCGGCCCTCCTCATGGAATAACGCCACCAGAGTATCTATATCAAACTGCTCAAATGCGTCTACATATCTGTTAAGCAGCTCTTGATCCGGCTCCATGCCGGTCCTGGCATATTCATCCGAGCGGAGCTGCTCCTGATCCAGCGCCGCTCTTGCTCGCTGAAGTGCGCTGTTTACCGCAGCGGGAGACATGTCCAGAGCCTCAGCAATGTGCTTGGTGGGCCACTCAAAGACGTCCTTGAAGATCCATACTGCCCGCTGACGGGGAGGCAGGACCTGCAGCAGCGCAATAAAGCAGATCTGCAGCGTATCCTTTCGAATCATCCGGTCCTCCGGATTCTCCGCCAAATCCGGGGCTGGCCATACCCACTGGGAAGGCGGCAGCGTATCGCGGGGCTCTACAATGTCGGCAGCGGGATCGAAATGATCCACGGGACGAATCCGGCGCTTCGCCTGCCTGAGCTTATCCAGGCACAGGTTAGAGGCGATCCGGTAAACCCAGGTCTTGAAGGAGGCTTCCCCTCGAAATGAGCTCCGGTGCTGCCATACCCGAATATGCGTCTCCTGCACGGCATCGTCGGCATCCTCCATGGATCCGAGCATTCTGTAGCAGTAGTAAGTGAGCTCCTGCTTGATCTCTTGAAAATATTCCAGCTCTGCTGTCGTATCGTTCATCATTTCCTCCTATACATTGGATGGTATGGAGATTGATCTATGTAGTATCTTTATCATAATAGATTCATATGTAAAGTGGAAAGAGGCACTCTGTTGAGAGTGCCTCTTTCCTGAATGATAGCTTTTATTTTCCCTTGTTCATGCTCTCTTCCAGCTCGAAAATCGTCTGCTGAGCCTCCTTATACGCAGGCTGCAGCTCGACCGGCAGCTCACCGAGCTCCACCGGTCCATCGCTCGGATTGACCCCCGACTGAGCCAGGATTGATTCCCTCTGCAGCTGTGCTTCCATGTAGCGATCATACTGTTCAGCACTAAGCACCTCTTGAGCAATCGGCTGGCCATTCAGCTGGTCAAGATAGGGCTGTATTTCTGCATACAGCATCTTTAATTCCGTATAGGTCTCGGGCGGCAGAGCCAGAAAGTCGATCTGATAATGCTTGTTGGCATACTCCACCTTGGCAGCGACCACTTGCTTTAACTGCTGCTCGAAGGCAGGGTAATCCTCACCCAGTGTTTTTTTCGCGCCGCCGAGCTTCATACCCAGCTTCTGGTACTCCTGCATGGTCACCGTCACGACCGTCTTCTTCAGCTCTGCAAATGAACCATAAATCCGATCAGCCAGCTCTGGGCTGGCCGCAAAGGCTGTGGCCGTCACTGCAAAAACACTGATCAGCGCCACAAGGACCGCACGCCGGAAGGGTGTGGTTCTTCGGCCTCTATATCTTTTGTTAAGATGCCTGGCAACGGCTGCATCGAGCTCTGATGGAACGTCGATGCTGTGCGCATAATGCCCAAGGGACTTACGAATGTGTTGCTCGATAGTCATGTGTACTCTCCACCTTTTCATCTGAAATGTGATTCCACTCTTGACGCAGCTTCATAATTGCAGCGTGGTAACGCGATTTGACGGTCCCGACCGGAACCTGCAGCAGCGAGGCCGTCTCCTCCAAACTGTAATCGTGATAGCAGCGCAGCACTACTACGGTGCGCAGTTTACTTGACAGCTTCATAACATGCTCCAGCAGCTCATCCTTCGTCTCCAGACGGCTTATGGGCTCGTCCTGTGCCGGGGCTGTGGACATCGCCCGCTTCAGCACATCATATCGGCGAAAGCTGCGCCACAGGCTTCTCCGGTGTTGATTACTCACTCGAATCACAATGCCGTGGAGCCAGAAGCGAAACGGCCGAGTGTGATCATAGTCACGATAAGACCTCCATAATTGGACATATACCTCATTGGCAACTTCCACCGCATCCTGACGGTTCGGAATCAAGCATGCCACCATCCGGTAGACATCCTCTCGGGTTTCCCTGTATAACTCCTCGAACGCAGAGTCTTCCTCTTGCAGCATCCGCGTTAACAACTCTTGGATCTTCACTTCCTTCATGGGGGGCCCTCCCTATATACTGAACTTCACCTTATATTGGCCGGATGCCGGGAAAAGGTTCGGTTTACTTTTCCTCCGTTTGAACGTTTCTTCCACAATATCACAGATAAAGCGAGGCAACCCGCACAAAAACAGGATGTCTCCGACCGCGTTAGCGGCAGGAGGACATCCTGGTTGTGTTGGGGTGAAGCCTATGTCTCTGGTGTATTGCCGTTTATAGAGCCATTGTTGACGATCGTACCCTGGGTTGAATTCAGTGTTCCATGATTCGTGATGGTGCCATCGTTCGTCAGTGTCCCCTGGTTAACCATAAGGGCGCCGGCATCAATGGTCAGCGTGCGGCCGCTCACAATCCGAAGGGCTGAAGTGCTTGCGATCAAGTATTTTTGGTCAGGCTTTATGCTAAAGTTAACCATTACGGTCGCATTGCCGTTCAACGTATACTCGGCTACACCGTTTACATACGTTAAGGTCACACCTGCACCTGTAGACAGCGTCAGATAAGAAGGATCTTTGCTGATGACAGAAAAGCCGTTTACGACATGCAGCGCAGATGAGGTAAACTCTACCGGGCCCGTCAGATTAACATTGGCAAAGTCAAACTCTAATCTGCCGGACACATCCATGCGGCCTGATCCATTCAGCGTGGAGCTGTATTCCGACCGCATGGTCCCGCCCTGTCCCGCTGGAATTTGAATCGTGCCGTTGTTGGTCCAGGTCCCGCTATTGCTGACGCCAGAATTGATGACGACTGTACCGCTGCTTTCGACGAGAACCGTGCCTGAATTTCTAAGCTCGCCCAAATTGCCGTAAACGTGAACCGTTCCATCAATGGCAAGGGTAGTACCGGCAAGCACTCGCAGATTACCGTTGACGTTCATCGTAATGCCTGCAGGCACCCGCAGACTGGCACTCAAGCTATGGTCGCTGGCAACAACCGTTTCAGTGCTGGACAGCTTGGTGATGCTGGTAAGCCCTGCTGCCTTCGCATTCGAAATAAACTCATCCGCTGGGGACGTCGTAGCTGCATTCGTCGCAGCGCTAATGACCGTACCGACTCCGGGATGGATGCCTGTTACGACAACCTGCAACCTCTTACCGCCATCTGCTGCGGCAACCATGTAGGCTGACGTACTGCTTCCCTGACCGGATGCATCCTGATAGACTCCACTTCCAGGGGCCGTTTCCACCTGCCACTGATAGGCAGCCCGGCTGCCTGCCGGAAGTCCGTCTGCCATGGTCACATCGGCATGAATGGTGGTGCCCACCCATGGATCTGAGGGTTGAATGACTGCACCTAGTACACGTACCGTAACCGCGCTCGTGACGGCAGTCTCCGTGCCGATTGCCGGATCTACACCTCGAACAGTCACTTGAAGCCTCTTGCCCGAATCAGCGGCAGCCACTGTATAGCTTGCCGTATTGCTGCCTGCCCCGTGCGCTTGCTGATAGATGCTACTGCCTGCTGTCGTTTCAACCTCCCACTGGTAAGACACCTGGCTGCCTGCGATGCTGCTGTCGCTCATCACGACATCAGCCGTTAGGATGTCCCCAAGTGATGGGGTCGTATTATCGATCGTAACCCGGGATACCTTTGCGGCTACTGCCCGGGTTGCTGTACTTGTGTGTGATCCCGCCACGGGACTCACTCCCGACACGACTACGCGCAGTTTCTTTCCTACATCGTCAGCCGCTGCCGTGTAAACCGGACTCTCGTTCCCTGTCCCGGCAGCTGCGGTATAGCTCCCGCTTCCTGCAGTCGTCTCCACCTGCCACTGATAGCTGATACGCCCGCCCGCAGGCTGACCGTCATTCATCGTAACAAGGGCGGTCACAGCCTCCCCGGCGGCAGGCTGTACGTGATCTGTCGTAACACCGGTAACGAGAACAAGTACGGGCTCGGTCGCGGCACTAATCTGTTCTCCCACAGCCTGACCGACACCGGTCACAACGACGCGCAGCCTCTTGTGTGACTCTGCGGCGGTGACGGTGTAGCTTGCTGCTGTGCTGCCAGAACCGACAGCATTCTGATACACTCCGCTGCCGACGGCCGTCTCTACCTGCCATTGATAGATCACCTGACCGTCTGGCGAGCTGCTGTCACTCATACGAACCGTAACCGCAAGGGTATCTCCAATTGCCGGAGCCGTATTGTTGATATCGGCCGTAGCGACCTGAGCAGCCAGACTCCAATCGGCGATGAATGTGACATCCTGAGCCGGCATAATCGCTGGCGGATCAGGATGAATCCAGCCCCGGAACAAATACCCTTCCCGGGTAACCACAGGTCTTGGAATGTCTGATGCAAGGATTGACGCTCCGTATTTCACCGGGATGACCGAGCCGCCTGTCCCTCCGTTCGCATCAAAGGTCAGATTGTAGCTGTTCCGCTTGTAATAGAGCTTCAAGCGAAGCGGGTTGGTGCTGTCCAGATTGACCGTGCCGCTGGACACACTTTCCGGCACGCTGGTGTCATAGGTGAAGCCCACGTACTCTTTTGGCGCTGCCGTTACGGTTGAGCCTGCCTGAGCGTACAGCTTCTCCGGATTGTCCAGCGGCTCATACGCCCCGCCCTGCAGCGTCTCCTTCGAGTGATAGGCGAGGTAAAGTCCGTCGGCAAATGTCCACACCGCCTGGAAGGTCATATCTCTCATCGGCATGACAGCCGGAATCTCCGGCGACCAGCCTTCGAACTGCGCATACTGGCGGTAAGCCGACGGGGTCCGTATACTGGCTCCATGTGGAATCATGGATGGATAGCTGGACAGGGCACCGCCGTTCCCATCGAATGTAACCTGATATCGGTTCCGTTTGTAATACAGCCTTAACACACTGCTGCCGTCCCCGTTAATTGTACTTGCAGTCAAGGTGTTCGGGGCACTGCTGTCATACGTAAAGCCATCGAAGCTTTTCGGGGCTGCCTGAATGGCCGCATTCGTCGTCCCCTTAAACGAATTGGATTCCGCGACGCTGTAAGTCAGAGCATCGGTATAGCTTACCTGACCCGCAGCATTAGCACTAAGAATTGGCAGATCCTGAAGCAGATGCACCACCTTATAAGGGGTATCCTCATTCTCTCGCCAGGTCGCCGTGAACGTCATGTCTTTCGTCGGCATCACCGCTGGCACTGCTGACGACCAGCCTGTAAATGTGTATCCCGCTCTGAACGCCCCCGGGATTTGCGTCGAAATGTTCTTCCCGTTTCTCGCGGTGATCGACCTTGTGAACAACTCATTGCCGCGGGAATCCCGGTAGCCCAGGCTGAAGGTAAGCGTTGCATAATGGCGCTCATAATAGATTTTGGCTACCGTCGAGCCGTCTCCCTTGATGTATACACCTCCAACATATCCGGACAAATACCCTTCACTTTGATATTTATTGGAGGAAATGCGGAGCTCCGTCCCTGAGGTCCCCTTCAAATTCTCTGTAGCTGCAAGGGAAGCTTCATTCGTATTGGGATCGATCAAATAATGCTCGACCTTATACGGTGTATCGGTTCTCGGCTCCCACTTGGCGTACAGCCACTCCGGATTTTCGGGCATCCGGTCAGGGACAATAAACTCTTTGCCATCCTCTGTGTACCAGCCCTTGAACGTATAACCAGCCCTCACCGGAGGCGCCGGAGGCACTATCTTCTCATTATACTGACCTCTCAGCAGGAGCGAAGAATCTCCATTCCCCGGGTAAAATTGCAGAAACTTCGTATAATCATTGTTAATCCAGCTCAATTCAACGACCCGCTTGATGGGCGCGGAGGTGAACGCTAACGGCGCCTGCTTCCAGGTGAGCACCATTTCTCCATGCGTAGCCCCTTTGTTCGTCGTCACCGTAATTACATTTTTGGCCGCATCATACTTAAATTCAGGGTTTGTCATCTCGATGGTGAACTGGGATGCATCATAGACCTTCTCGATCACCTCTCCCGACTTCAAATCCATCGCACTCATGGTAAACAGCCGGGATGGCAGGCTCTCACTTTCCAGCCGCTTGACCATTTGGATCACAGGCGTATCCTCCTGCACATATACAAAATCATCCACACTCAGCTGCGATCCTGCAGAGTAGAGCGGCCACTCATTGGAATAGAGCGGAACCTGCGCTGAAAGAGCTCCATTTCCGAGCTGAGCTGCAAAAATAGACTCCAGGTAAATCCCGATCTCCATATACATGGCTCCCGCGGATTGGGTCTGTGTCCCGGCTGCCGCTGTATACACCAGCTGATAGTAAAAATACCCCATAAGCTTCAAATAAGGCCCTGCTTCTACTTCAAACCCGACGCTGTTCAAATCGACACTGAACAGGCCAGCCTTCAGCTGCATCTGGATGCCTGCCCGCAGCCCCAGCGTTCCCAGTACATACAGCTTGATATGATATTCGCCATCTCCGGACAAGCTGACCGTATTGCTGGCACCCGTTCTGCTCAGTACACGTACAGTAACGGAATACCGCTTCGCACTTTTATAGCCGAAATCACTGCCGAGCGTAATATTGGGATTCAGACTGATGACGAAATTGACCGTGAACTCGATTTCGATCACGCCATAGCAGATTCTCTTTTTCTGCTGCAGAAGCTCCTGGCTCAAGAGCGGTACCCACTCGGTCTCGTTCTGGAGCAGCTCCTGATACATCTGCTTCAGGGTTGACGCGTTTAATGTCTCCTTCATCTGCACGCCATCCATCAGCGCCTGCATTTGCTGCGCTATGTTCGTGATGTCGCTGGCTTGTGACCAGTCCGGGCCTTTATCTTTTTCGATGGTGCCCATCTCTGCTGTAATATTGATGCCTGTATACGTATAAGCATCCAGATTGGCGGTAATGGTGTAGTCTTGAATGATCGGAATGAACCAGTACCATTTCACCTGAGTATCGCCGTTGATCCCGAGCTCAAAGCGGATCTCTTCCTCAAATGTGCTCGTCATGTGGATGATAAAGCTGTCATCATTGCCCTCATCGGTATCAATGATAATATCGCATTGTACCTGAAGTGTTACACTAGCACCGGTATGTCCGGGGAAGTGCTTCAGCTTCGTGCCGATGGAAGGCACAACGGTCAGATTCTCCACACTAACCTCAATATCTGAGCCTTTGGATGCCGCGATGCTGCGCTCATCATACCGCTGCTTGAACCCGTCGGTCTGCAGAGCCATGGTTGACAGATAATCAGCGGCCTCCTGTACAAATCCGCTTTCGATCGCTTGCTGCTTGATCTGCGCCTCAAGCCTCTCCTCCTGGGCATCCTCTAACAGCTCATCGCCATCTATACGCTGCTTCTGATAGAAATCCAGCGCACTCGCAATGTCCTCAGAGGTCACTTCAGTATAGGTAATAATATCCTCTGAACCTGCTGAGGTGACAGAGGTAATTCTGGCGTAGCCCGCAGAGCTGGACTGACTTCCGAATTCTCCCTCGTAAAAGGCGATGTAATCCCCTTCTTGTACGGTAGTCAGCTCACTGAGTCCCAGCGGTGCATACTTGCTGTCCTGAAAATTGAGCGCAGCGTGATCTACCGTAATAGAGTTATTGTCAGGATCGCCGTCTATATCCGAAGCACTGCTGACAGGCAGCACATCCGGTTTAAGCAGCACCTCCTCCGCATCAGCGCTGGTGTATGTATAGGTCGTTCCATTCTTTGCTGTAATTTCTACATACGCGACTTCACCGTTATCGGCCTCGGTCGTGTTAACCGTACGCTGATCGGGCCGAGTCCCTTCGTAAATGGACACTGTATCTCCCACGTCAATGCTCATGCTGCCGGCATAGTTAAACGTCCCGTTCGTAACATCTGCCGCTGACAGCGCCGCCCCACCGTTCGTCACGCTGGCGCGCATCACCGGTACCGAATGTAATGACATGGGTGTCCCCTCCCGGGACATGCCTTGCACTTCGGAGGCCGGGACATAGATCAGCTTAGGATTCAGAGGCAGCTGCGCAACCTCCTGCTTGCTAATGCTAAAGACATAAACCCGCGTCGAGGGATCCTGTCCGGTAAAAGAAAGCTTGTCGTCCGTTAGCGTAACCTGATATGTATTCCCTTCTTCAAAAGCCCCTTCCTGGGCCGCTGCCGTAAATGTGCCCTGCGAGCCGGTCACCTGAATACCGGCAAAGCCTGGATTCGCCGGGGCTTCAAACGTCATGCCTGCCCTCACCTGCTCGGCCGTCAGGGACCCGGTAGCTTCCTGGATCCCCAGCGTGAAACGGGGGGACTGATCCAGCACCGTGACACTTGGAATACTCTGCACCGCTTCATGAACGCTGTCGATATACTTGGCATACAGCATCATACTGCCTGTCACCGGCTCTCCATCCCGGAGCAGCTGAGTCAGCGCGGCATCTTTGAACCAGCCTTGAAAGATAGCCCCGGCCTTCACAGGAACCGGAAGCTGACTTACCGGTGCACCTGCTGCATAGGACAGGCTCTGGATTGCAGTGCCTCCATTCGTTTCAAATGAAATGATGTATGTCGATGCCGAAGGGCTGCCGCCACCGGGATTGCCCGGGCTTTCAACGATTGGCGATGGCGCCGCAGGAATAGCCGGAGCTTCCGGTACTGCGGGCGGCGCTGCAGCTTCCTCCTGCTCTTTGAAGGCCAGAATCACCTCATGGCTCGTCATGCTGAGAACCGCAGCTTCTGCTCTGGTTGCTTTGGCTTTGGGATTGAATCGGCCTTGGGTATCGCCCTTAAGCACGCCAGCCTGCCAAAGCTTGATGACAGCATCGACGGCCCATGGAGAAATCGCAGCGATATCCTTCGGCTTCGTCTCGATCCTGCCGTTTTTCTCATAATGCACGTTGACTGTTTCAAAATACCGCAGCGTCAACACAGCAATCTGTTCCCTGGACACGATCCCCTCCGGGGAAAACCTGCCGCCGCCTGTCCCGGTCGTTATTTCTTTCTCCACGGCCCAGGCCACATAAGGTCCATACCAGGAGTCCGGCGGTACATCCTCAAACACCGGAGCCGTATAGCCGCTGATATCAACCCCGGCAATCCGCCCCAGCACGGTGATGTACATGGCCCTTGTCATTGTGCCTTGAGGGGTGAAGTTCCCGTTGCCTGTCCCGCTGAAAATACCGTGCTGCTGCACATACTGAACGGCAGGATAATACCAGTCTGCCGCCTTCACATCCTGAAACGATGGTTTGATCTCTGAGCTCAAACTCGAAGGAGCCAAAGAGACATCATGCCAGTTGATGTGCGGCTCCGGCACCCCCTGTGCTGAGCCGGATGAATTCACCGTGCCTATGGAGGCGGACATTGCCTCGGCCGGCAGCAGCGATACCGTCATGCAAATGAGCAATAATAGACTAATATAGCGCGTATACCATGTTTTCAAATTGAATCCTCCCGCTAGAC
The DNA here is from genome assembly GCF_005577435.1 of Paenibacillus algicola. Lineage (NCBI taxonomy): Bacteria > Bacillati > Bacillota > Bacilli > Caryophanales > Paenibacillaceae > Paenibacillus > Paenibacillus algicola. The sequence continues at coordinate 4,395,172 of NZ_CP040396.1, forward strand.
GATATTGTAGGCTGCCTGCTTCTGTTCCTACCTACATCGTAGAGTTCGAGAGGGTTTACCGCATCTACCGAAAGTTATAGTTTCGACAAAAAAACACCTGCTTGCATGACCCTATGCATTTATTCTATGAGCTGAAGCTCTCTTGCTTTTTGAATGGCTTGCACACGCCTGTTCACCTGCAGCTTGCCATAGATTCGGTTCACATGAGATTTTACCGTCCCTTCCGTGATATGGAGAGAGGCCGCGACCTGCTTGTTGGACAAGCCTTCTGCAAGCAGCTGAACAATCTCCATCTCCCGGCGGGTCAACGGATCGACCAATACGGCTGGCTCAGACGTCTGTGCCTTCATGGCCTGCGGCTTCTGAACGTCACGTTCCAGACGCCCCAGCTGCTTCAGCTCTCCGTACACCATTCGCGAAAATACAAGCTCCAGCATATCCACCCGCTCATTGGTAAAAGCACCCGCCGTTAAATTGTTCTCCAGATACAGAATGCCCTCCTGATGGTTAGCATCCCGAATCGCCATGCACAGCATGGAGCGCGGCTTCTGCTGCACAATGTAGTCATCCTTCGCAAATATGCTGCTCCTGGCATCGCTCACGACGACCGGTTCTTTTGTCTGCTGAACGAACTGAACCACACTGGATGCGTAGCAGTCCTGGATCTCGCAGCCATGCCCTCCTCCGTTCAGCTCCAGTCTCGCTTCAACCGTCATCCTCCCGGACTCGCATAACAAGACTACTCCCCGCTCGGCGCCGGTAGTATGCAGCGCCAGCTGCAGGAATTTCTCCGGCAGGCGCCGCTCGGAGTGATCGTGATGCGAAAGACCCGCCATCTGCCGCAGCAGCTCCAAATCGAGCTCCCTGCCGAGATTAGCACTATGAAGAGCTGCTGATGCCAAAGCGAGCTTCAGGCTTGGCTGTAAGTCCGGGGCTTCGCCTTGCTCCGCTTCGCCGGATGCTTGAACCGTCAGCGCAGGGTGTGAAGCCTGCAGCAGCCTCACCTTTCCCAATGCGCCCCAAGCCGCATAGGCTTCGCAAGCTTTTTGCAGATAGGCTGCTTCCGAGGTTAGATCCCCCATTCGCCGACAGAGGCACGCAGCCAATTCCGCCGCAATGGCTGCTTCCCGAGCATCGCCGGCCTGCCGGGCATGCTCGATCGCCAGGTCGTAAAGGCGTAATGCCTTCTCGTTCTTGCGGCTCACTCTCGCGTACTCGGCCTGCATGATCTCGTATTTGACCAGTGTCGTGTCTGGCGAGGACTTGCTCCATGCTCGCATCCGGTTCATCAATCGGCGCAGGGTCGTTCGCTGATCCGGCTGCAGTCTGGATAATGGCGCAGCTTCGGCCATGAGGGCAAGGGCATGATAAAAGCTATATTTTTGATGAATCGTCACCATAATTTCTCTCTTGAAGCGCCCGGCCTTTTCGGCCAGAGTCACCGCCTCGGGATACCGGGAGTAAATAAAGGCGACCTCCAGCCTGCATGTATAATAATAGAACCAATTGCCCTTCTCTTGACGGCCGACCTCTGCTCCGGGGTGAAGCTTCTCCTCCGCCATATAAGGGATACGGAATTGCAGCGCCTGTCCTTCAATGCCATGCTGCAGCAGCTCGACGTAGCGTTTAGAGATATACAGCACTCGTAATGTGATTTGATCCAGCACTTGTCCGTACTGCTCCTCATAGGCATGCACGAGACGGTCCAGGTGCTTGAGCTCCCCATCACAAACCATCACGTGACAAGACATTGCATGGCCCGCACTCACGAGATCTCCGCATTCGAGGCTCAGCTGTACAGCCTGCTGAAAAAGAGGTGCAATCTGCTCGGCCTGGGCATGCTGCTTTACCAGCGCAGTAATCAGCCGAATCTTGCCCTTCAGCAGCAGGCTGTCCGACTGCTCGGCATAATGCCAGGCGGTCTCGGCAAGATGCAGCGCCTGCTTGTCATTTCTAAGGCCGAAGGCCAGCGCAATAGCATAGGAGCCCAGTGCAATAGCGAATGCATCCCCAAGACCCTGCTGCAAGGAACGCCGTACGTATTTGGCGAACATGACGACTGCGAGCTCCGGGTTCACGACATAAATCACAGTGCTCGAGACCATCACAATATCAGACAGCGCTTGATGCGCGGCATCATTCTGGCTCGGCAGGGTGCTCAGCTCCATGCGTTTATGCGTAAGCGCGAGCTGGGTGCGGGCGACTTCCAGGAGAATGGAGGCGCGGGATGTGGAGGAGGGGATGGAGAAGCCGAATTCCTGCATGGCATGGAGCGCGGTGTCTGCCGCCTTCTCCAGGCTCCGATGGAAGGCATACATCATAATCATAATCGTGTAAATCCGTGCTCGTACCTCTACAGCCTCAGTATGTAGAAGCAGCTGATGCAGATCCTCTTCAGCCTGCTTCCATTGTCCGCAGAAATACAGGCATTCACTACGCTCCAGCAGAAGCTGAACATACAGCCAGTCCGGCTCTGCCAAGCCTCCTGCCTCTGCCAGCTGCACCCCTGCTGTCAAGAGCTCCAGCGCTTGTCCATAGGCAGCTGCAGCTTTAGCAGCTATCCCGGATCTCAGATTCAGGACCGCCAGCTGCTCCGCTTCTGCCTGCTCTGCAATATGCTCCCGGCCCAGGTTCATATGATGCACGACCTCAAACAGCCGCTCCTCATCCCCTTCGGCGTGAAGTGATTCCCGCAGTGAGCGGCCGATGTCCAGATGAGCCTGCGCCTTCAGCTCTTCCGGATTCAGCTCATAGGCCGCCATCTGCACCTGATCATGGAGAAATCTCATTCGGCCCGGCTCCGGCATAAGCCATCCCTCGCTTACCGCGGGCGACAGAGCCTGGATCAGCTGCTCCAGACTGTCTTTTGTCACGAGCGCGAGTTTGTCCAGCTCGAACGACGCACCAAGGCAACCCGCTACACGCAAAACCTTGTGAGTAGGTGCGGGAAGATCCTGCACCCGGCTGCGGATCAGATCCGCTACCTGTCCATAGCCGGCCATTTCAGTCATCGCCTGAAGGTCCCATCTCCAGCACATCTCATCCGCATGGAACCACAGCCACTGCTTCTCATGGCAGGTCTCTACCATCTTGTGGATATACAGCGGGTTACCAGCCGTCTGCCGGTACAGTACATCCGCAAACGGCTGGAGTGCATCGCCCTCTTCCTGGAGCAAGTCGGAGAGGTAGTGCAGAACCTCGTGATAGGTGAGGCCGTGAACGTTCATGACCGAAACCCCGGCTGCGTCTGCTTCCGAGGTCTTCAAGAGCAGCTCCTGGAGCTTGTGCCCCTGACTTACCTCATGTTCCCGATACGTACCGATGATGACAACATGCTTCAGGGAAGAGTGCTGCCACAGCTCGGACAGCAGATGAAGCGTGCCGGAGTCCGCCCACTGCAGATCATCCAGCCCCAGCACCAGCGGGTGCTTCTCATCCGCAAATGCCTGAATCACCTTGCCGAACAGACTTCGGAAACGGTTCGTCGCCTCCAGGGGAGACAAGGGCTCCAGGGGCTGATGCTTTCCCAGCAGCCAGGATAGCTCAGGAATGACCTGAACCAGAACGCTTCCGCTTTTTCCTACGGCGTCCAGAAGCCTTCTTCTCCATGGCTCCCGCTGCGCTTCACCTGCAGCCATCCTCTGCCGGATCAGCTTCGTCACGGCCGCTATAAACGGAGCATAGGGCTTCGATTCCAGCAGCGGCTCACACTTGCCTGACGCGCTGTAGCCCCCCTGTTGCGATGCATCGTTCTGAAACGCTCTCAGAAGTGCAGATTTGCCGCTTCCTGTATGGCCGCCGATGAGCAGCAATTCCTTGGCGCCGCGAATGGAGCGGCCGTATATCTTTTGCCACGCCTGCCATTCCGAATCCCGGCCATAGAGCTTGGAAGGCAGACGCAGCACACTCCGATCATCAAGAGCCCCCAGTGAAAAAGAAGCAATCGTTCCCTCTGTAACCCAGGCATCAGCACAGATCCGGAGATCATCTTGGAGCCCGCGCGCGCTCTGATACCGCTCCTCCGGCGACTTGGCGAGCAGCTTCATTACGAGATCATTCAGCATCTTCGGGACCTGTCTCTGCCTGGACACCACCGGAACGGGCAGCATCGCCATATGAGCATGGGTCCATTCATGCATCGTGGCGGCCTGAAATGGCGTCTCTCCGGTCAGCCACTCGTAGAACAGAACGCCGAGCCCGTACAGATCGCTCCGATGGTCCGGCTGCCTGAACATGCGTCCGGTCTGCTCTGGAGACATATAAGCATATCTCCGCTCCGAGATCTCCGGCGGTGAATTTAGCCAATAGAGCTTCGCTTCGCTCAAGTCCCTTTGCAAGCCGATCTGTTCGGGGTCAATCCCGCAAGGGCCTGCAGACCACTGGTGCCGCTCATGGATGAGGTCTGCCATCTGCAGTGCCATTGAAAAAAAGAGGGTAGGCTCCATGACCTTCACATGCTGGTCCATGAAATCTCTCAGGGTCATATCCACAATTTCATTCATCGTTGTGCAGACCTCCTGTTGCCATTTCTTTTTCTACATACTTCTGGTTTCGCAATTATTTCCCCTCATAACTCCCGCACACCCGGTTGCGCCCTGCGCGCTTGGCTTCATACAAGCACTCGTCCGCGCTGTCGACCATCTGGTTGGGATCGCCCACGGTTTCCGGGTACGTGGCCACGCCGATGGAGATGGTGATGTTGATCCTTTCTTTGGATGAGACTGGAAAAGAGTGCGCCTCTACCGTCTGCCGAACCCGCTCTGCAATGTCCAGGGCTTGTGGATGAGGACAGTCCGGCAGAATGACCGAAAATTCCTCGCCGCCGTTTCGGGAGACGACATCGAAGGAGCGCGTGGTGCTCTTCAGGATTTTTCCCAGCTCGACCAAGATCTTATCGCCGATCGGATGGCCGTATGTATCGTTCACATGCTTGAAGTGATCAATATCGATGATAAATAGCGACAGCCGCTCCTTCTTATCCATCGCCTGGTGCATCAGCTCATTCCAGATTGCATCGAATTGACGCACATTATTGAGACCCGTCAAGAAATCGGTCGTGGATTCTTTTTCATATTTCAGGAGCAGGTATTGGGTTTTCAGAATATACTCCACAAAGAACACGGAGGTCAGGCCGCCGATCATCGAAATAACCCAGTAGGTAGGAATTAAAGAGGCCAGAATTGTGGCGTCCTGCACCAAATAAGTAATAATTACACTAAATACGACGTTGGAAAAAATAATCATCAGCAAGCCTTGCTTGTATTGATTCAGGTCGGGATATTTTTTTCGATGTACTTGCTGAACCCATATAAATCCGATCACCAGAATAGCCATCAGAACCATCGCCGCTACCGCCGAGGTTGTAAATCCGAATTCAAATCGACCCGCGATGATGAGGACGGCGCTGACCACCGCTGACATCACGCCTCCGAACAAAATGAGCAGCATCGGTGGGATAAACCGCAGATCAACGATCGTTTCTGCCGTGACTTGGATGGAAAAGCTCATCAACACGTACCCGAGAACCCCTCCCGCGACCCCATCGACAACAGCCGGGTAGAGTTGAAAATGCTGCCCCAGCGGAACAAACCTCCATCTGATTTGTAAGTAAATAAAGATCAACGCAATAAGAACACAAAGATTGATAAACAGATCATTGATTAACGACAGCAACCCAACCCATCTCCCTCTACAAAACGCGAATGTTGTCAGTTTGTGTTACATATATCATATTCGTGCCCTAGCGGCAACCGTTGTTCTCGCTGGTGCGGGGTAAGATGAAGGGACTCTAAGCCCCTTTGGCCGGTGCTTATACGATCTGGGGAGTGGTTAATGATGCACAAGGCAACACTCGGTGAAGGTAAAAAGGAACAAACCCGCGTCTAGTTACAGCTTATAATAGAAGAAAGGGGATGAGAAGCATGAACAGATACGGATATATGGCTGTGTTTGCCGGGGCACTGCTGCTCAGTGGCTGCAGTGAAGCGCAAAGCCCCCAAGGAGCGCCGCCTCCCCCGCAGCAAGAAAGTCCATCCGACCCGCCGGCGGAAAGCCCCGACGCAGTGCCGGATGAGGAAGTCGCCGCGGAGGAAGAGCGGGATCAGGAGTCCGATCAGCCATCGGCTGAGAAACCGGATGAGGAAAAAGCACCTGACGAGGGCATGCCCCCGACAGCCAAAGAGGCTGCTGTCACCGTAATGCGAGCCTTGAAGTCAGGCGATATGGAAGCTGTGGCGGCCTGGGCTCACCCGGAGAAGGGCGTGCGCTTCTCTCCTTATGCGCACGTCGATCTCGAGAACGACCAGACGCTGAGCCGGGAGGAGCTGACTGAGGCCCTGTCCAGAGATACAGCCCGGGTGTGGGGGCATTTCGCGGGAAGCGGACATGTCATTGAGCTGCCCTACGCGGAATACCACAAACAATTTGTGTATGATGCCCGCTTCCTGGAGGATGCGGAGGTCCATGTCAACCAGTCCATCGGCAAGGGGACGACCGTGAACAATCTGAACGAGGTGTACCCTGAAGAAACGCATGATTATGTAGAGTTCTATATTGATGGGGTTGATCCCCAATACGAGGGTATCGACTGGCGCAGCCTTCGCCTTGTGTTCGAGAAGAACGATATGGACCGCTCCCTCGTCGGGATCGTGCATGATGAGTGGACACCGTAAACAGGTCATAGGAATTATTCCACCGCCGCCGTTTGACGGCAAGCCCGAGCGTATATACTATGGAGGTTTAGGCCAATCAACAACCGCTAAAGATAAAGGAGATGAACCATGACTTATCCAAGAGCATTTTCACACATCGGTTTATCCGTGAGCGATGTAGAGCAAGCCGTCACCTTTTATCGTGACGTGATGGGCTGGTATGTCGTTATGCCGCCGTCAGACATTGTGGAGGACAACGATACCGCGATCGGAATCATGTGCTCCGACGTATTCGGCAAGGGCTGGGGGTCATTCCGTATTGCACATATGGTGACCTCCGATGGGATTGGAATCGAGATATTCCAATTTCCGAATCACGAGAAGCCGGACCATAACTTTCAGTACTGGAAGTCGGGCGTATTCCATTTCTGTGTTCAGGATCCAGATATTGAAGGGCTGGTACAAAAGATCGTGGACCATGGCGGCAAGCAAAGAATGCCTATCCGAGAATATTATCCGAATGAGAAGCCGTACAGAATGTGTTATGTGGAGGATCCCTTCGGGATTATCTTCGAGGTCTACAGCCACAGCTATGAGGTAACCTACTCTTCAGGAGCCTATCAATAAATCTTGACGCCGTAAAAAAGGGGATGCTCCCCAAGTGCTTGCTGGTCTCATCAGACTCGCACTTGGGAGAAGCATCCCCTTTATTCTCATGGGAGCGCACAGGGCGCTATTGATTTCTAGCCCAGGCCATGTCGTTCATATCATGGCTGATATTGCATAAGCTCCGTGTTACTTGATCTCCGTATTATTTGAATTCCTTATTCATCAATCGTACGCCATCCCGGGTGCTTACCGGCATAATCTTGTCTTTTCCTTGATCGTTAATATACTGCATCACTTGCCCCAGAATTTGCGGAGTCGTCTCATATTCCCCTAAACGCTCTTCTGTAATACCGTGCAGCATAATAATGACCCAGGATTTCTCTTCAATCGCCCGATCGATCCAGCCCTGAATCGTGGAGAACTCTGTCGTATTCACAACAGCAAAGGATTTCAGCCAGTGCGGATCGTAGTTGTCCGCGCGGTTGGTATCCCTGTTATAGACACGAACACCATCAAAGTATTCTACCGCGATGGCTCTCACCGCATCATTATAGTCAGAGTTCGGGATCGCAATGGTGGACACCTCTCCAACTAAATCTTCTAATATAAATTTGCTGGTCTTAAACTCTTCGCGGATCTCCGCTTCCGTGCTGCTCGTCAAAAACGGATGGGTCTGTGTATGTGATGCAATCTCAATCCCGAGATCATGCGCGGCCCAGATTTGGGAGCTGTTCATAAATCTCTGTTCGCCGGAGTAAACCTTACCCCCGATAATATTAAACGTCCCCGCCATGTTATACTTCGAGTGCAATGGCAGTGCATTGTTATACGAACTCAGAAAACCGTCATCGTATGAAAACGTAACCAGGGCTTGGCCTTTGTACAGCTTTTCATTCAATGGATCAATTTTGCTCATGTCTTCGATTGGAACGGCAGCCGGTGGTACAGGCTCCGGGGTTGCTTGCGCAGCTCCGCGGCTGGATACAGATACCATACGGTCGGCACTGCTCCACTTCACCTCTGCACCGAGCGCTTCGCTGACGAAGCGGATCGGGACGAGGGTTCGACCGTTCATCACGACTGCTTTTTGCGCCAGCTTGACCCCTGCACCATTGATCGTGGCCGCAGCGGAGCCGATGGTCAGATGGACGACGGTGTCCTTATGAACGGCTTTAATATTTTTACCGGTTACACTCAAGCTTGCGCCAAGGGACTCAAATATCCCTCTCAAGGGAACCAGGACACTTCCATTAATCATCTCCGGCGGCTGGTCATAGGATTGCAGGGCTCCGTTCACCTTCACTCGAATCGGGCTGGCTGCAGATGCAGGCATCGAAACGAATAAGAAGGAAACCGACAGTAGTAACAGCAATAGCTTCTTCATGTACTTCCTCACTTTACCAAGTATTAGGTACTAATGTACCACTATATGGTAGTGTAGCACTATATGGAAGGATGAACAATAGTTTCAGCTGCTTCCATATTCTTTTTCCTTATCCCTCTGATGAAGGCCATGCGTACTTACGCAAGTGCTGCCCCATATGCATAAGCTGCCATTCATGATACTCCTCTGTCATGACGTGAAATCCGAGACGCTCCCAGAAGGAAAAGGCTCGGCGCTCCTGCTTGAATCATATTCACTGAACCTTCCCCTTCTATGGATTACATTGATTAATCGTAATGATTACATTATAATCAAATCCTAATCGTAACCATTACTTCTAGGAGGCAACAATCTTGAACATCTTGAACATGAAGAACCCCCGTAAGATTTTACTCACCCTTATCTTTACGCTTTCCCTTTCGTTGCTAAGCGCATGCGGACAAGCCCGTACCTCTGAGCCCGGTTCTTCAGAAGATAAGAAGCATATTCGCTTCCTTTATAATTTCTCTACAAGTTCGTTAGACCCCCACCTCGGCTCCAGCTATGTCCCGCTCAACGCAGGCATCACGGAAACTCTGGTCAAGCTGGACGAGGAGCAGCTTACGGTAGCGCCGTGGCTCGCTCAGTCTTGGGACAGCGAGGACGGACAGCATTGGAGCATTGAGCTGCGCCCGGACGTCACCTTCCAGAACGGTAAACCGATGACGGCAGAAGCCGTCAAAGCTTCGCTGGATCGGGCGCTGAAGGAAAGTGTGGCGATCAAGAATGCCCTGAAGATTGATACCATTGAAGCGGACGGACAGAAGCTGAGCATCAAGACGGTGCAGCCTTTTCCTGAATTTATATCCGAGCTGGTCCACCCGAACACTTCTATTATAGATGTAACAGAAACCGACTTCGTGAATCGTCCCGTAGGTACAGGACCCTTCCAGCTGAAATCCTTCTCCCCCGGAAGCAAGCTGGAGCTCGTCCGCTATGATCAATATTGGGACGGCGCATCTCCGCTGGATACTGTCGATTTTATGTTCAATGAAGATGCCAATGCCCGCTCGCTGGCACTGCAGTCGGGACAAGTCGATATTGTCTATCGTCCTGAGGTCAATGGACTGGAGATGCTGGATCAAGCAAAAGGCATTGCGGTACATTCCACAGCTACCTTCCGGGTGCACCAGATGACTATGAACCTGGAACGCAGCACCATGCAGGATATTGATGTCCGGCGCGCCGTTGATGCTTTGATTAACCGGGAGGAGATTGTAGCGTCGATCCTGCTGGGTTACGGCGAGACCGCCGTGGGCCCGTTCCTGCCTTCACTTCCGTTCGCGCCGTCCTATAGCAGCAACAGCCTGGAATCAGGTAAAGACGCCGCGGTACACTATTTGAGCCAGGCAGGCTATACGCTTCAGAACGGCAGTATGCAAAAAGAGGGCCAGCCTCTCGAGCTCACCCTGCTGACGTATTCTGCTAGAGCGGATCTGCCGCTGATTGCTCAGGTATTCCAATCCGATGCTAAAGAGATCGGCATTCAGGTGAATATTCGCCAGATTGATACCCCTGAAGAGTATATGGCTTCCAATCGGGATTGGGACATTGCCACATACAGTAACCTGACAGCTCCCCGCGGAGATGCGGGCTATTATTTGAATGCCACCTATCATCCTACGGGAGCGCTGAACTTCAGCGGGACTGAAGATAAGGCGCTGACTGCCTTGATTGATGAGCTGAACGTTACCGTGGATACAGAGAAGCGGGCTGAACTAGCTGAAGCGGCCGCTAATTATGTCCGGGATCAGGTGTACAACGCATTTGTCCTCCATCCGGCCACCATTGTAGCTTATAACGAAGACAAAGTTATGAACTGGGTGACGTCCAAAAGTGAATACTACATGATCACGAACAAGCTGGATGTGAATCTATGATTTCTTTGCTTTTTCGTAAATTCTCAGAAATGCTGATGCTGCTCCTCTTCATTACCTTCATCAGCTTTCTAATCCTTCGCCTTGCTCCGGGCGATCCGGTCCTTCAGCTATTGAAGGTGGATGAGCTGGCCGTAAGCCAGGAGCAGCTGGAGGCGCTTCGCGAGGACATGGGGTTCAATGAACCGCTGCTCGTTCAATACGGCCAGTGGCTGCTGAACTTCATCAGGCTGGATTTCGGGGAATCCTATGCTACTGGGCAGCCGGTCATGGAGATGATCCTTACAGGGCTGCCCGCCACGCTGGAATTAACCTTCAGCTCGCTGCTCGTCATGCTGCTTCTGTCTATTCCGCTGGGGTCACTGGCTGCGTTATACCGGAACAGCTGGCTGGATCATGCAAGCAGAGCTTTGTCCATTCTAGGAGCAGCGATCCCCAGCTTCTGGCTCGGCCTGCTGCTCGTCGATCTGTTTGGTGTCCGGCTCGGGTGGCTGCCCACGATGGGGAGAGATGGCTTCACCTCACTGCTGCTGCCCTCCTTCACGCTGGGCATCGCCATGTCCGGCGTCTACGTCCGGCTGCTGCGCTCCAGTCTGCTGGATTCGTTAAGCCGGGAATTCATCACTGCAGCAAGGTCGCGCGGGCTGTCTCCTTCCCGCGTGTTTGTCGTTCATGCACTGCGCCATAGCCTGCCTCCGGTCATTACTGTATTTGGTGTCAGCCTTGGCGGCCTGATTGGCGGCGTCGTTGTCATTGAGGTGATATTCGCTTATCCGGGCATCGGCAAGCTGGCTCTAGACGCGATTAAACAGCGTGATTACCCGCTGATCCAAGGATATATTCTCGTGATGGGGATCGTTGTGTTCATCGTGAATACTGCAGTGGACCTGTCGTATCGCTTCTTGAATCCGGAACTGACATCGAAGCTGACATTGAAAGCAAAGGACATTTCACCATGATCAGGATCAAAAGCTTCCATAAGCACACTTGGCGCTTCATTGTATTAGGAATTGTAATCTTTGCGATGATGTCCGCAGCCCTTTACACATTCCTGTACCTGCAGCATGACCCGAATCAGACCGATTTAAGCCAAAAACTGTCAGCCCCTAATTGGTTTCATCCGCTGGGCACCGATCACTTGGGACGGGATGTACTAACCCGGCTCTTGCTGGGCGGGATGCAGACTGTCGGCTACAGTTTGCTCGCGTTAGCAGCCTCCCTGCTGATCGGCATTCCCATCGGTTTGCTGTCCGGCTATCGGCGGGGGCTTACCGATCGCATCCTCATGAGGATTGCCGATGCTTTTCTGTCATTCCCGGATACCCTGGTGGCGATTCTGCTCGCCGGTTTGCTTGGTGCCAGCATCCATAACCTGATTCTTGCCGTCGTCATTATTAAATGGGTTAAATACGCCCGCCTGGTGCGCAGCACCATCCTGACAGAATCACAGAAGGACTATGTTCTCATGGCGAGAAGCCACGGCTTATCGGATGTTCGCATCATGTACAAGCACCTGCTTCCGCATATCATGGGCAACGTTCTCGTCATGGCCAGCCTGGATCTGGGCAAAATCATACTGCTCATCTCCGCCTTCTCCTATATTGGCCTGGGCGTTCAGCCGCCATCCCCGGAGTGGGGAGCTATGCTGAATGATTCCCGCCCTTATTTTCAATCCAGGCCCGAGCTTATGCTTTACCCCGGACTGGCGATAGTTACCGTGGTGCTGGCGGCGAACCTCGCTGGTGATTTTTTCAGAGATTATTTTGATGTTAAAAAGGAGGTGCAGCCGTGATTCTGTCCATAGACCAGCTCACCGTACGCAGCGGACAGCAGAATATCATTCAGCAGGCCTCCCTCTCAATTCCGAAGGGCGCGTGGTATGCCCTGGTGGGACAAAGCGGCAGCGGCAAAACCTTGCTCGCACAGGCTCTCGGACAGATGCTTCCTCCGAATCTGACCGCCAGCGGCCGCATTCAGTTCAAAGGTGAGGAGCTGCTGGGCATGGCCCCAGAGCGTATTCGCGCCCTGCGCGGACGCTCCATCTCTTATGTGTTCCAGGATTACCATGGCTCCTTTACGCCGTTTCGCCGGATTGGGCAGCATTTTGACGAGGTGCTGAAGACGCATACGACAGCCTCCCCTGGAGACCGGAAGCGTCAGGCGCTGGAGGCCCTGGTCTCTATAGGGTTAGGAGAAGAGCTCTATAGCAGCTATCCCTCTCAGCTAAGTGGAGGGCAGCTGCAGCGGGTGTCCATTGCGCTGGCCCTTCTGCTCTCACCGGATCTGCTGATTGCCGATGAGATTACGACCGCGCTGGATAGCGTATCCGGCCATACCATCCTGCAGCTACTGGCCAGCAGGCAGCAGCAAACCGGCTGCACCATTCTGTTCATTACGCATGACTGGCGTCATGTGAAGCGGTATGCCGACCGCATTGCCGTCATGAAGTCAGGGGAGATCGTGGAGTCGGGCAGCAAGCATGTGCTTCTTGACCACCCCAAGCATCCTTATACGAGAATGCTGATTCAAAGCTCGCCTACATTACCGACCCCGAAGGGCTACCTTCTTTCCGGTCTGAAGGAAGTGAATCCGGAATGAGCTTGTTAACAGTGAACCAGTTAACCAAGTCTTATCAGCAGGGCCAGCCTGCGGTGCATAACATGTCCTTTGAACTGCAGCGCGGGGAAAGTCTGGGACTGGTCGGGGAAAGCGGCTGCGGCAAAAGCACCTTGGCCCGCTGCTTGCTGCGTTTAGAGGACATCGACCGTGGTGAGATCCTGCTGAACGGCGTTCATATGGAAAAGCTGCACGGCCGCAAGCTGCGGCCGCTGCGCCGGCATATCCAGATCGTGCTGCAGAATCCGGCCGCCGCACTCAATCCCAAGCTGACCGTCAGGGATAGCTTAGTCGATCCCTATGAACAGTTTAAGCAGGAGCTTGCTCTGAAGCATTTTACAGTACCGTCCCTGGACCGTTATGTGCAGCAGCTGCTGGAAGCCGTTGAACTCCCGGCCTCGCTTGGCAGCCGGTACCCGCATGAATTAAGCGGCGGTCAACGCCAGCGGGTCACCATCGCCCGGGCCATCAGCATCGAGCCGGAATTAATGATCCTCGATGAGCCGACCGCCAGCCTCGATGTCTTATCCCAAGGTGCTGTACTTAAGCTGCTATCCTCCCTGCAGGAAAGCTTGGGGCTGTCGTATCTGTTCATCTCGCATGATCTCGCGGCCGTCTATCAAATGTGCCCGCGCATCCTCGTGATGAAGGACGGCCGCCTGATCGATCAATGTTCACGGGAGCAGTTATTTCATGAGGAGCGCCATGCCTATACGAAGGAATTGGTTTCGATGTATTGAAGAAGGCGTAATAATGCGGAGGATACGCTACGCTCTATCCTAGCTCTTCACTGCTGAAATTAATAAGAACATGGGGCGGCGGAATTCTTCTTGCCAGGCAGGATTGTTATCCAGCATCTCTTGGCTCGGTTGAAGCTCGGAAAGCCTTGTCAGTCTAAAACCGGAATCTATTAATGCATTGACTTGGGTGGCAACACTACGATGGTATTTGACTACATTCTTTTCCAAGAAATTGGACTGCCGTAATCCTTCCTTGTGGTAGTTATCGACAGGCCAATGAACTTTCTCACCATCCGGGCTGTAGCACCAGTCTTGGGCAGCTAACGCGGTAAAGATCGGATGTTCAACCGAGAAAACGAAAGTCCCTCCAGGTGCAAGGCAGTGATACACTTTACGGCAGATCGTGTCGAAGCACTCCACATAATGAAGCGCTAACGAACTGATGACTACGTCGAATTCCTCTTCCGCAAAATCAATGTCTTCAATGGCGAGATGCCGATACTCAATCTGAGGATCGACGGTCATTGCTTTAGCGCGCTCTAACATGTTCTCCGAGATCTCCACACCAATGACGGACCTGGCCTGACGTTCGCGCACATAGCGACAATGCCAGCCAAAGCCGCAGCCAAGATCAAGTACTCTTTGATCACGCAGTTCCGGAAGCAGTCCGCGGAAGGTGCTCCATTCTCCAGCAGCATCCAGCCCGCCAAGCGAGCGAGGCAGCTGACTATATTTTTCGAAAAATTCTGAATCATCGTATTTATTCTGTTTCACAGTAACCGAAGCCTCCTATCTTCAAATAGCAATGACCATCTATTTATTTAGCGGATTTTATTACATAATATTACCGTAGGTTAGGCTTGAAATAAAAACGGACTACATGGTTACCAAAGGAGCATACGAGATGAACGTTTATTGTATGGGTGTTTTGAAAGAGATGGATTTGGCAATACACTCTATCGTCAAATTGATCGACATGCTCAGCGAAGAAGACCTGAACTTTAGGCCGACGGAAGGAAAATGGTCGATGGGTGAGTTACTCTCGCATATGTCGGTAATATGTAAAGCTGATTTCCTGATCGGTGCAGGAGCTTCAGAGGAGGAGATGGATCAATTCTACGAAGAAGCTGAGCCCGAAGTCAATCGGAAAGCCATCACTGAGGCCTTGCTTCACAATTATGCTTATCTAAAAGAAGGCATAGCCAAGTTAAGCGAAGAAGAGCTGCTTCAGGAAAGAACTTCGTACTTTGGAGTGGTTCATTCGCGCTACGAATGGCTGCTGGATACTCAGGCACACCTGTTTCATCACCGGGGGCAGCTGCATTCCATGATCGTTCATAACCTTAAGCTCGAGCCAAACGTTCCGTTGTTCGAGTAAGTTTAACAAGAGGAGCTTCGCTTATAGCGGAGCTCCTCTTGTCCAATATTCTATGATTCTTGCCGGAATGTTCCAAGCTTGTGGCGCACACTAGAGCGAGAGCGATTAGAGCGCAGACAGCCGCTTGATCCATCCCTCCAGCTCGTCGACCAATCCCTTGGCTAGCTCAAAATCCATCTCTTTCAAGGCCAATTCGATTTGCATTTCAACGGACTTTTTCTTTTGCTCCGTTTCTAGGTAGTCTTTATTAAAATGACTCGCGTAAATCATCTGTCTGAATTTTCGCATACTCATTTTACGGATGGTCTGATGCTCCACGATCAGCACATAGTCCATCCCGTTGACGACGGAATAGAAATCATGCGAGACCATTAGAATCGCACCTTTATAGTTAAGGATGGCTTTTTCGAGCGCGATCTGTGTGTAGACGTCCAGATGGCTTGTGGGTTCATCGAGCAGCAGCAGATTGGCTTGACTGGCCGCGACCTTGGCCAACTGGAGTATATTTTTTTCTCCGCCGGACAGCGATTCGATCTTTTGCTCAAGAATCTCTCCCTCAAAGCCGTAGCTCGCTAAATACGCTCTGACCTCGTCATACGTGTTGAATCCGGCGTCGATGAATTCATGCAGGATCGTGTTGGCATCTTCCAGTGTTTCGCCTTGAAGCTGAGATAAGTACGCCACTTTGGCATCCTTGTGGACTTGAATCGACGGATGCTGGTTTCGGAAAATATCCCGCAGCAACGTCGTCTTCCCGGTCCCGTTTGGACCGATGATCGCGACCTTATCCGTGGATTTGATCTCGAAGTGCACGTTATCCAGCAGCAGCTCGTCAAAGGCCACGCTATAGTGATCTACTTTTACGAGTACATCGTCTTCCATTTCATGCTCCAGCCCGAAGTGGATATCACGCTGCTTGATCTCGACGAACGGCGCTTTGATCCTGCGCACTTCCAGTCTCTCCTGGAACCTCACTCTGGCCTTTAACGCCCGGCCTCGGGATGCTTCTGAATTGTAAGTCGCGATCGCTCTGAGGTTGTCAATGATGTGATCATATCGCTCGATCTCTTCGGCTTCAGCGGCGGCGATCTCCTGCAGCTCGATTTTGGTCTGAAGCAGCGAGAAATGGTATTCGATATAGCTTCCGTCGAACTCTTGAATTTCTGTATTCTCCAGGTGAATGATTTTGTTGAAGCAATGATTTAAAAGATAGCGGTTATGCGTAACGACGAGCAGCATGCCTTTGTGGGAGTTGATTAATTTTTTGAGCGCATTCAAATTTTCGAAGTCCAAGAACACATCAGGCTCGTCCATAATCATCAGGTCCGGGTTTGTAAGCATCTCCTTCATGACCTGAATCAGCTTGAACTCTCCGCCGCTTAACGAGGTTACGCTAACGTCTTTGAGCTTCGCCAGATTGGCTAGATTCAGCTTCTTATGAATCCGGCTCTCCGCATCGTCCCCGCCCATGGATTCAAGCGCGTCCAGCGTGAGCTGGTATCTCTCCATCAGGGAATCCATATCATGAGTGGTCGCCATTTCAGCATAAATTGCGTTAAGCTGCTCCTGGAGCCTTGTAAATGCTTCACTCATATATTCAAAAACGGTCATGTCCGTTGCCGGGTCCACCTGCGAGAACTGACTAACGTACCCGATTCGACAGCTGGGATCGATCTCCAGCTTGCCGTCAAACACATGCTTGTCCGGGTCCATCAGAATTTCGATCAGGGTGCTTTTGCCGCTGCCGCTGGTTCCGATAAAGGCGCAATGCTGCCCTTCCTCGAGCGTGAACGAAATGTCGGTATACAGTTCCTTTTGCGGGAACGAGAAGGATAAATGTTCAACTTTAATCATGGTCTTACCTTTCCTGGTAGCTGAAATGGGGTTGATTAGAAGTGCTGCAGCCTCTCCACTGTGGGGGTCTGCCGCACCTCAGATTAACACTGTTTGCTGCTAAATTCAATGCTTGAGACTGCGGGTTTGATAAGGGTTATGCATGCTGCTTTCATGTATGACTGCATGGGTGCCGCTTATTTTTTCAAGACCTAGCGCAGACTATTCTGTAAGAGACGAATGAGGGGGATTGTGGTACGATAACATTCTATACGGAAAGAGGACGTGATAAAGCTGATAACGATTACGATTCCAACCCCAGAAGTAACGATCTACAAGCAAGAATATCCGGAGTTGAGCCATATTTACGGATTTACGGACTTCCACCTCATCACCAGGGAAAAAGGCGGCATCTTCATGTTCTATAACGACCAGGATGAGCTGCTCTTTGTCGGAAAGGCCCGGAAGCTGCGGCAGCGGATTAAGAAGCACTTTGAGGATACCGTCTCGCCCATCAAGAATCACCGAAATGAAGTCGTGAAGATCGAAGTGTATATCGTAGATGATCCTGTTGAGCGAGAGATTTATGAAACGTATGTGGCGAACAAGCTTGATGCTAAGTACAATGAGGACAAATTAATCTGATGTATCCATATTGATGCGCAGGAGCAATGTGCTGGTCCTAAATAGGGCAGGCACGTTGCTTTTTTTAGTATAGGGTGGCTTGAGGTTAGAGGGAAGTGGGCTCGATTTTTGATCCAAGATTATGCTAAGCATACCATGTCAATTGTCAGTGCATCGCTGTTAGACCATTTACTTATCCTCTTCTACACCAGTCACACTTTTTGAATTGCGAACCAGAGCTCAAAATAGTTGAGTCCGTCCTTCGCACCGTACATTTCAAATTGAATCCCATCCACTTGTTCATATCCAGCGGTTGGAAGCCACTCGGTATAAATACGCTTATAGAGTAATTTGATCGTCTCGCCGAACTGCTCCCAAGGATGTGGATCTGACGGGAAGATCACCCATGTATACGTGGGAATAGTAACTGAGGTGTACCCGTCCGTATTGCTGTCTTCGTCTTTGAAGGCGCAAAGCATGTACGGGAACGTGTCCTGTCCGGTCTTCCGGTAGCCGCATATCGCATTTACAGAATATAACTCTTGTCTGACAAACGATGGCAAATTCCCTGCATTCGCTTCAAGCCGTTTCACTTCTCCATTTGCATGGCTCTGCTCCCACAACTTCGCGGGAGTCTGCGGAACTTCACCGCCACCATCTAAGCGAAATACACCTTCAATGCCGAACACTTCAAAGCTATCCTTTGTTTCAATCCGATAATTCATCGCCTCTGCCCCTTTAACTGTGATAAGGAAGGACAGACGAGGATAGGCTTTAAGCGCAATCCCTTCGTGACGGGCCATTGTTGGAGTGATTCCATGCAGCGCATGGAACGCCCGCGCGAACGACACTGGAGATTCGTAACCATACCTAAGCGCGACATCAACCACCTTAGCCAGACCATCGTGCTGTAGATCCAGCGCAGCTAGCGTCAGCCGTCTCCGTCGAATGTATTCCGCCAGTGTCACATCTGTAATGAACGAAAACATTCGTTGAAACTGATAGGAAGAACAGCAGGCCATGTGGGCGGCTTCCTTCAGCTCAATCTCCGCAGTCAGGTTTGTTTCAATATAGTCTATTGCCCGATTCATCCGCTCCAGCCACTCCATCTCAACCCTTCCTTTCAAATATAAGTATAGACAGAATGGAGCAGAGCTTCGCAACAACTTGTGCCCAAAAAAGTTGCTTTTCTTTAGACGTTCTAAGTCGAGGTGAGGTCGTATTCACGGCATGGTTTTCACTTAGGTACAGAAATGACTTTAATCCCTTGAGATCTAAAATAGCTAAAGTCCTGGGTGTTGAAGTTAATGGTAGCGTAATTCTTAAATTCCTTGCCATAGTAGCTTACCACCTTCTTTGAAATTTCAGATATAACCATTAGACAGACTTTCTTGTACGAATCAATCTCCTTGACAATTCTTCGTTCCTTTTTTTGAAAAGAACAACTCTTAATCGTTATCCTAAACTCCCTCTCCATCACACGAAAATTTCGCCTTGGTTGTGATACGGTTCGGCAGATCATCTCTAAGGCTAAATCATCATGAATAAAAAACATACGTATTTGCTATTTCTTGCGTTTATCGATACAATTTATAAGAACACATATTCCCATTTTCCGTATTTATAGGAGGTGATAAATTATGGCAATCGGAGATCGCTATAAAACAGGACAACGTTCTCCCGCAAATGCATACTACGCATGGGATGGTTACACCGATGGAACAAACTCTCCTAGGCCAACAGCCGAAGAAATGAAAATTAGGCTGGAGAACGGCGAAGTATTTCCACCTATTAACTCTTGTGACAAAGGTGCCTTTTGGAAAATGACATCTTATGCATGATCTTGAGTATAAGCAAGACTTCTATAGAGAAGTCTTGCTTATTTATTGATATTACATATCCCGGTTTAGATTTTTTCGTAATTTTAGGTTTATTTTTCGGACATATCATATATAATAACTGATAACAGAGATTTTTTCGAAGTTAGTTTGTTTTGGAGGTGGTATTATGCTAGTTATGTTTCGATGTAAAAACTTTTCTTCGTTTCGTGACGAGGTCGTTTTAGATATGCGCGCTACTTCATATACCCAACACCCTTCACACATAATAAAGCATGATTCAGTAAACTTATTGAAAACGTTAGCGATTTATGGAGCTAATGCGAGCGGCAAATCAAACCTTATTAGTGCTATGCACTGGTACGAGCGGATAATTTTTAGCCACCTATTTCAAGGAAATCAGTCTGAGCACATGAATGAAGAATTAGACTCAAGAAAATTGACATCAATACAACCTTTCTTGCTAAGCGAAAATAATGATTCCTGTATTGAGTTAGAAATGGTTTTCCTTCATCAAAATAAATTATTTCAATACGGTTTCTCCATTCAAGAATCACTTATCTTATCAGAATGGCTTACTGTGGATAATACTAATGTATTTGACCGTGATAATAAGGGGATTTCTTTTGGTAAAAAATACGAGGCTCAATTAAAAAACTTTAAAAAATATCGCGAAGATCGTCTTTATCTTTCTGTACTTGATTATTTTGCAACTGATGAGATGAAAGAAACAGTTGATTGTTTCAAAGACTATTTTCGTAACCGATTTAATGTCCACTTTGAATTAATTCTCGAATCCAGTATCAAAGGCACAGTAGATTCATGGTCACATTCCAAGCGTCTTGTTCAAGATGACATGTTTCGTTCAAAGGTAGCTGAATATATAAGAAAAATCGATGTAGGAATTGACGATATAAAAATTGAAAAAGAGTGGGTCTTAAATAAGAAAACGGGACAAAAAGAACAAGAACCTTTAATTAAAACGATACATTCTGTGTATAATGAAGCAGGCCTAAGGGTAGGCAGCAAAGCTTTTGACCTTCCTCAAGAATCATCTGGGACATTGCGGTTTCTTTCATTCATACAGGAGATCTTAACACTAATTGAAAAAGGGGGGGTCTTTGTTATTGATGAATTGTCAGCCAGACTCCACCCGTTACTTACAAAATTCATTGTTGATATATTCCAATCTGATAAGAATCAAAATCAAGCTCAACTAATCTTTACTACTCATGATACATCTATCTTGAATAAAGACCAGTTCCGTCGAGATGAAATTCTGTTTGTTGACAAGAATGAATTCGGTGCCTCCACGATATATTCTTTAGCTGACTTGAAAACGGTCCGGCAAGATGCCACTTACAACAAGGACTACTTCAGCGGGAAATACGGAGCAATCCCTATTTTCCAATCAGCAGAGAATGGAAATGGTGGTGACTGACATCGCCCGGTTAAATCCTTCCGTTCCAAGACAAATCGAAACTCGTCCTAGCAACTTAGGTAAGGTGCTTCTTATCTGCGAAGGCCCTACCGAGGTCTTATATTTTGAGCATTTTGCTGACATCATTCGCAGGAATCAAAATAAGTTTGCACATCTAGATATAGAATCCATCCCAGCAAAAGGTAACGCCCAAAGAGTATTGAATTTCGCTGAGGAGTTTTTGCAAGAGGAGACTAACCTTCGTAAGTATGCACTGTATGAAAAGCATCTTGTTTTCGATTGCGATGCTCCAACTGATATTGAGCGGGTTATCATTGATATGCTCTCGTCAACTAATAATTATATACTGTCTCTAACGAATCTGTTATTTGAAACCTGGTTACTTATGCATTTTGAACAGGTCGAACCCATCTACTCAGATACAAAAACAAAAGTTGGGAATCGGCTAGAGGCTGCATTAGGTAAAGAGTATACAAAAGCTGACTCTGGTCTTATTCGACAGATCATTGGAAATGGCGATAACTTAAGAAATGCGATTTCGCATGCATACGCTCTCGAAGAACGTTTCAAGAATCAAAATCTTAGTTTGGAAAAAGACATCCAGAAAATGAATCCTTTCACAACGGTTCATTCTCTTATGGAAAGAATGTTATATGAGATGGAAAGGTCAGAAACGTAGTTGTCGTCCTCTCAACTACATCTGTAATGGCGAATCATAGTACTTTCTTGTGCGTTACTATGATTCGCCTTTAATATGATATGTCCCCACCTATCATAAGTCAGGCTAATTCACTTTTGGTATTATTGGGCGTATCATTCTAAAGGCGAAATTAACAAACAGACATTCACAAAAGATAAATAAAAATAGAGCAGGTAGAAGCTGCAGCTGGAGCTCCGATACGACCAGGCCGAGCCCGTCTCCTACGAGCTCGTTCGCTCACTGATGGGCCGGTTCCACGTCCTCCTCCGCCACTCGCCGTTCCCGCAGCGTAAGACCCTGCTGCACCTGATAGTGAAAAGGATCACGCTGGACGACAGGAAGCGCGTCGGCAGCGTCGAGCTCGCCTTCAACGAGGAGACCGAGAAGCATTTTTTAAGCGTAGCCCCTTCTACTGACAACATGGCGGAAGGGGCTTTTCCTTTGTCCGGAAAAGCCCCTTTACTTGAGCACAGACTTCATATAATTATCTAACGAGCAGTTAAATCAACAGTTCATGCTTCAGTCTACTAAATGCAGCAGCCATTTCCTTAACAGAACTAAAGCGTGCATCGATATCTGCTGCCAGTCCTTTAAGAAGGAATTCCTTAACCGCCTCGCTCTTATTGTAAATCCCGTTTCCATGCTTTTTCCCACAAAGTATAAAATTTACAACTTGAGTGAGAGCGTAAATTTCATGTCGCACTTCGTAGTTTGCGAATCCCACTTTTGTTAAATCAGGGTCGTTTAATGAGCCCTTAACACTGGAATCCTTACTTGTTAAAGAGCTTTCTGGGATTTTGACTAAACCGAAGTCCGATACTTTAAGTACTGTCCACATCTCATCAAAGTGATGGATCAGAACGTTATGATAGCTAATATCGCGATGCAGCATTTCCTTTTCATGAATATAGATGAAAGCACTAAAAAGCTGACCAATAAGCTTAAGCCGCTCCTTCATCGCCAATTTAGTGTTATTGTCACGTATATAATCAGCCAGCGTTCCCCCATTGGCATACTCGAGGGTGTATTCGTTCTTTTCGTCGTTATAGTTATAGGCTTCTATAATATAAGGCGAGTTCAGCTTACGAGTGATTTATACCGTTTTTAAGTAATGCTTTTTTTCAATATAATTTTGGAACACCAGAATAATATAAGAACAATATTCATTAATATTTTCAAACCTTTTCTGAAGATCATCTGGAGTGAATCTTCTACCAACTTCCGAGGATGATTCATTTCCATGAGCGATGGAGTTCCTTAAATCCACTAACTCATGTATTCTACCACCTATTTCAGGTCTTGGTAGAACGTCCTCTTGAATGGAAAAAGATTCCCATATGCTCTGAAGTTGTTTGTGCCTTAGATTCTTTCCATCAGTTGGAATTATGAGTCTGTAAAATAGATTGTGTAAACTCCCAAAACTATTAAAATGAAACATAGTAGAAAGGTTGGGAGCACACATGGGACTTTGGGATAAACAACAGCTGCGGGCTTTCATTAAGGAGAATAATCTGGTGACCGCGCAGGATGCACAAAACGCCTTGAAAGAGCTGTTTGCAGAAACACTTCAGGAGATGCTGGAGGCCGAAATGGACCAGCATATGGGTTACGAAAAGCATGTCGTGAAGAACAAGCAAACCACAAACAGCCGAAACGGCAAGAGTAAAAAGAAGATCACCAGTGAATATGGTGAGCAGGAAATCTTGGTTCCTCGAGACCGTGAAGGCGAGTTTGAGCCGTTAGTGGTCAAGAAGCATCAGTCCAATGTGACCGGTATTGAGGACCAGATTATCGCCCTCTATGCTAAAGGCATCAGCACTCGTGAGATTCAGGACCATCTGCAGCAGCTGTACGGCCTCGATGTCTCTCCGACCTTCATCTCTAACGTGACCAACAAGATTATCCCTCTCGTGAAAGAGTGGCAGAATCGGCCTTTGCAGGGCGTGTACGCTGTGGTATTTCTGGACGCCATTCATTTCAAGGTGAAACAGGATGGGGCTATTGTCAACAAGGTTGCTTACATGGTCATTGGCATTGATTTGGATGGAAACAAAGACGTCCTTGGCATGTGGATTGGTGAGAATGAGTCTGCAAAGTTCTGGCTCAGTGTGCTCAATGAATTGAAAAATCGCGGCGTTCAGGACATTCTTATTACTTGTGTAGATAACCTTACGGGCTTCTCACAAGCGATTTCAGCATGCTATCCCAGCACGGAAATCCAAAAATGTATCATCCACCAGATCCGCAACTCCACCCGTTATGTATCCTACAAAGATCTCAAGAAGGTGACCTCGGATTTAAAGCCCATCTACAAGGCCACAACAGAGGAGATGGCTCTGCTGGAATTGGATCGGTTTGAGGAGATCTGGGGCGCCAAATATCCACTCATTGTCCGTTCCTGGCGCAACAACTGGGAAGAACTTGCCACGTTCTTTAAGTACCCGCCTGAGCTTCGCAAGCTTATTTATACGACCAATATGATTGAGAGCTACCACCGCCAACTCCATAAAGTGACGAAAGGGAAAAGCATCTTCCCTACGGATGAATCTCTTCTCAAAATGCTCTATTTAGTGACGGTCGATGTGACTCGCAAGTGGACAGGTCGTGTCCAAAACTGGGGCCAGATCCTGCTTCAACGATCCGTGTTTTATCCTGAACGGATTGGCCAGCACTTGCCTTAAAGAGCCACCTTCTCTTAACAGGGGGTACTCTTGATTTGGAGTTTACACAAACATATTGACAGACCCTAGGCACCCTACGGATATGACGTTGATTAATATATGAAGGAACATCAAGCCTTCCTTTGATAAAACCAACTGCATTTTCACGTTTTGTTACTCGATGGCTCGAAGCCCTGTGCTCAATCTGTTTAAACAATGTGCATAGTTTCTCGGATTGACTTAGTAGAAATCTTATTCGAATAATACATCTTATTGTCTCTAAATCCATTGCCAATTCCGAACCTGACTCTCTTAGAGTCATCATCTCTTTTAGAGCACCGGAACCAGACATTAGCCACTGACCTACGAAAGGTAGTCCCTCAATTGCGATTGTCTTCAGCTCGTCTTCAGTAAATCTGCGATTCATATTAATTCGTTTTCCTTAACTAGGCGACGTAGCTCCGTTAAAGTTGGTCCTGTAGTTTTGAATTTAATCGCCGATGTACTTAACCGCTTCATTAGTTCATTAAGACCAGCTATAGAATTGGAATCGAACTGTTTTACTAGAGATTCGGCTATTGACTGATCTAAAGCTTCCAGCACAGCCTCTTGTGCTGATACTTTTTCCGCATCATCTCTCGGAGTAGTAACGAGCGCTGCTTTATCGAAAATAAATAGTTGTGTAACTAATCCAACAAGCACTTCCATTACTTGCGAAGAACCTATAGGAACTCCCACATCCTGACTCCACCGAATATAATCAATTAGTGCTTCATATTCATTCCAGTAATTCACCCCATTAACACTTTCCAGAGCAGTTCTAAGGTCATTAAGAGCTGTTTCAGTCACTCCCCATTCTGCAATTCGGCGTAGAATCGTACCTTTTGCTTTATCCCAAAGTAACTCCAACTCTTTACTTATGTTAACTTTTGCTGGGATATCAATCGGGAAGAAACGAAACCGTCTCGAAAGTGCCACAGAAAAATCTTGTATGAAATCTTTATCATATGTATTAATTGTCCCAATTAGGCGAAATCTACCTGGGACATATAAGTGCTTTTCATTATCAAGTTGCATAAACGGTAAGTTAATTCGTTTATTCTCAATATCACCAGAACTTAAGGCAGTAAATAAATCCCCAAAAGCTTTATCAATATCACAACGATTCATTTCGTCGATGACACACCAAGCTGCTTGAAAATTATCTTTATTATTTTTCATCATAATTTTTTATATTTTCAATGCAACGAACCATATCCCCGGTAACTTCACCTAGCTTCCCCATTATTACTTCTTTGCCGCCGATAATAGCAGGAGATAACCCTCCTATTACATCAAAAGTTGTCCACTCAGGATTGGCCGTCCAAATTTGAGGTATATTAGTACGAAACAATTTGGCTAGCACACGTACTAAACTGGTTTTTCCTGTACCAGGTGGCCCATAAAGTATAACATGTCCATGTATGAGACCTATCGCAATTTGTGCAACTGCCTCGGGGGAAATGAACAATTGCTCTTCACTTATTATTTCAATTTATACGGTCAATCAGTGGGGCGGTACTTCCATCGTTCAATACCCTTAATGAAGTAAGCGATAGATTGGAATCAGCAAATGCCCTACTTTCGGATAGAGTACCTCCTTCGCCAAGACTAAAAAGCCCTAACACTTCTAATGTTTCTGGACCCTCAATATAGTCAGCCATTACAAATCCTCCTACAAAATGGAATCGATTAATTGTGCAACATTTTGATTCGAGTCTGAACACTTTAAAGCTGGGTATAAGGTTATATTTCCCGAACCGTCACCAGGATACATTACGCTCACTACTTCATAAACAATTGACTTGTCTAATTCAGTAACTGTATCTCCCAAAGCAACAAGCGTTCCTCTTTTTCTTAGCGTCTCGTGTAGGCAGGAGAAGTTGTGGGAATCGACTTACTGGATCATGTGATTATCGGTCATGAGCGATATTGTAGTCTCAAGGAGCAAGGGCTATTCTGATCCAAGCTCCTGACTGCGATCCCGTGCTACTGAGAAGTTGGTTTCTAATGCCTACCTGAAAGCTTTTGCATTCGGTATCATGAACTCTACCTCGCGTTATATCAAGTGAGGCGAAAAATTTCAAGCACTTTTAATTGACATCTACCACCAATTGGTTTATATTGCACTTAAACCATTTGTGAACAAAGTTCATAAAAGTTGTGAACAAAATTAACAGGAGGCGTTGCGGTGATTATTGAAAAGGATTTGTTAGCATTAAGCGATGTAGCAAAATTATGCGGGACTAGTAACAGCAACGTTTCGAATTGGAGAACTCGTGATTCAAGTTTCCCCGAACCTTATAATGAAACGTCTGCTGGCCCGATTTGGAAAGCTGAGGATATCGTTACCTATCTCCAGAAGAAGTTCGGTGATGGATATGACGTGATTTCGACAGGTAACATGTCCTCGAAGCGCATGGCAATAATAGGTCGTGCACGCGGTGGAAAGTCGTTCTTTAATTCAAGATTTGTTTATGATAGAACAGGCTTTGTTTACCTGTTTTGTGGAAATAGTGCTGATAAAACTGCCTGCCCGATCTATATTAAAATCTCCGAGTATATAACATTGGAGTATTATGTATTCCATTCAGATTTCAATAGTATCTATCTAGCAGATGATGATGATGACGAGTTGAAGAAATTAAGGGAGAGAGTATCGTCTCTCGTTGATCAACCATATTGGCAGGATAATATCGAAAAGATGGTTGAAATTGAAGGTGTCATTAGGGAAATTAGAGTAGTAGAAGAACGTTATCCGAATCGAAAAAACAGTAACACATATATTGATACTTTTCAAAGACCGAGTGTTTTTTGTAAAGAGATTCTTAGAGAGTGTGGTCTTGGGGTCATCGAGATTGTGGATACACCAGGCGTATCTGGTAATGTAGAGGCATCCAAAATTGCTAAATCTGATATTTACTTGTTTTTATTAAAACCAGAAAATAGCGATGAATCACAGACGCTACGGAAAATTGTTACAGAAATTAAAGCAGATGTTGCAACCAGTAAAGCTGTCTTTTTGTATAAGAAAGAAGCAATCCTCTTTACAAAACAGGAATATGAAGACGAGCGATTATCAATACGTAAAGATATGGCCGCGTTCAGTGAGTTGTTTAAGGATCTAAAAGGAAACATTATTTCTACAGAATTAGATGTTTTAGATCCAACAAGTCACTGCATCCTTTTTCCGACAATGAGTCGTGACAGAATTACTCTTCCGGAAGAACTTTTTCTTGAAGATGTAAAAGGAAAACTTCTGGAAGCATTCAAACCGGAAGATGAAACCAGTAAAGATGAGGAGTTCAAAAAAACAGTCTCTGAACTAGGGAACCAGGCGGAAGAATTTGTGCTGAATATCATGAGGAATATTCCTGTGCATGGCCTTGGTGCAGGTGAAAAGAAATATACTGTCGAGGATGTAATTGCGGAACGCCATGATAGAGTTATGACAAAAGACAATTACAGACTCCGCACCGATCTGGATAATGCATATTCTAGAGAAAGTAGTATTTTGGACAATTACTTTTCATCTTTTACAGCTGCAGAATATCCAGAAGAATGGCAGCAGATTATCATCAAGTATGTGCATAAAAAACTGACATCTAGCGTTCGAACAGATCGTGGGTTAGGTGTTGGAACGCATCATTGGGAAGAAAGACCTGCTAGAACGATGTTGATTGAGGAGTCAATTTTAGCTGATCGAATTCTTACTAACATTCTAGATAAGGACGAGAGGTACAGAAATATACCATATAGAAATGCATTGAAAGATAGTAATATCACCAGTGCAACATGGAATTATGTAGGCTGTATAAATGATGATGATGCAGTTACTAAACTGAAAATCGTCAAACAGTGTCTCCTACATGTTATTGTGTCATCTCGGCAGGAAATTGTATTGTGTAGATATGTGGGTGGACTTCGTAAAATCGCAGAATACAAAATTCTTGAAAACATGGGATATAAAAAGGATAAGTGCATGGAAGAACTAAAGACAATACCTTTCTAAATTGTATTCTTTAATTTCACTCATCTGTTCCTTAGCACCAAAAATCAAGTCATTGCAGATGCATTTTTTAAGCGTTGCCCCTCCCGCTGAAGCGACAGCGGAAGGGGTTTTTCCTGTACCAGAGCGGTTCGACTGTCTTCCATCATCTGATCAATGCATCTTGTCAGGCGCATGTTGGTCCACACTATTTCGACATTTTTCGAGAAACGAACTGAAATTAATACTCCCATTCATCAAGTAATGAGACCTTCTCCTCAATTTTCTCAGCAATCAATTCATCCAATTCGTCATCATCGTGCTCAACGAGTCCGATACTTTTCTTTCTCTCAGAAAGCCAGTCAAAATACAGTATTTTATTTTTCTCAAGTCTTCTAAGCGCTTTTGAAACATCCGATTTAGTAAGTCCTAGTTCCTCAGCAGTCGTATTTTGGTTTATCATGATTTTTTCCATGGTTAGAAGATCAGACAATAAATAAAGTAAAACCTTATAATCTTTAGCTTTTAAATCGCAATGTGCTGCAAATTCCAAGTATTTTAACAACGTTGATTTTTTCATCTCACCCTCCACGAGATTAGTTATATATTTTAAAACTATATTGAAACAAATTAGGCACTGTGATATTGTAATCATACTATAATCGACAAGAAATAAAAACAACACTGCGGGGAGATGAAAGTATATGCTTATTAAAATTGTTCCAAAAAAAGAAAGCACTGAAGTAACGAGTATAAAATTAACCCGGAAAACAGTAAATACAGAATCGATAATCTATGCGATCTCAAAAAAATTGAAGAACAACCCTTGTAAAATTGCCTCTGCCAAACTTACAAATGGCTTCCACGTTGATGTGTTAGTCATCAACAACTTAAAAATAAAGAATAAAAAAGGTCGTTATACTGTCGACACATCCAAAAAGGAAATTAATCAAGACAAGCCCCTTCACAAGTATAGAAAATATCTCTACTCACCTGACTACGAGGTAGTATCTGAGCCTACATTGCTCCTAAATGTAAATCAAAAAAATATCCTCACGTATGCAATTTCAGACCTCTTAGATATTGAATATACAAAGAGTTCAATTAAGAAATTCATTAGCTCTGAGATCAAAAAATTCGATGTCTTACGCAAGTCAACTGATACCGCTAAATAATCAAAACTTATCGCAAAAATTTATATTAGCTGAGTAAAAAACAAACGCTCCAGCATCAATATACTGGAGGTTTGTCCTTATTTCAGAGGTTGTACACGCCTAAAATTTCGCCCTACTTATGATAAGGTTCCCCCCGATTAATCTTCACCGCCCGGTACACCTGCTCCGCCAGCACCAAACGCATGAGCTGATGGGGCAGCGTCATGCGCCCGAAGCTCAAGCGCCGCTGCGCGCGGCGCAATACCCCATCGGCGAGCCCGTGGCTCCCGCCGATGACAAACACGACATGGCTCGTCCCATACGTGCCGAGCTGGTCAAGCTCAGCGGCAAGCTCTTCCGAGCTCCAGAGCTTGCCGCCAATGTCGAGCGCGATCACATGCGCGCTCTCCCGGATCAGCGCGAGGATGCGTTCCCCCTCGCGCCCTTTCACCTGAGCGACCTCAGCCTCGCTCAGGGAATCCGGTGCTTTTTCGTCAGGCACCTCAAGCACCTCAAACTTCACATACGGCGTCAGGCGCTTCGCGTACTCCTGAATGCCTTGCACCAGATACTTCTCCTTCAGCTTGCCCACACCGATAATCTGAATCAGCATATGTACACATCTCCTTTTCAATCACAGCCACACTCATAGGATCCTTCTCTAACCCAGCCACTTCTGGCTGCCGTAGCCATTCACTCTCTCGTTCGTCCCTCTCACTCTCTCAATCACACACATTCCTTCTCCAACCCAACCAACACCTTGCTGCCGCAGCCATTGGCTCACTCGTTCTCATTCACAATCTCACACTGACGCTGTACCCCGCTCCATACTCTCCCTCTCCAACGCACCTGCACAACCCCACTCTTCCCATTCCCATCCCCAAAACAAAAAAGAGCGCCCAAGCACGCTCTCCCCTCATCTATTCTATGACTTGGCTTACACGCCTGACGCTCTCTTTCGCGTCCTGAAGCCCAGAGGCCTTGCAAAGCTACACTACCAGAAACTCCGCATGCCGCTCGCACTCCACGCACTTGACGGGAGGATCCCAATCGGAGAACTCGGTCTCTTTCAGATCCACAATGTCCGGAGCGTCCTCAAACTCGTCTACAAAATTCTCAATTGCCAATTCTACGTGCTCTTTGCACACAACGTACATGGTAAGCATCCCTTTCTGTCCATCCCAAGTCGCATGTATTCCGATCTGTCATCCCTGTTGTTCACAGTATGGCCACTCTTCAGTTCTAACACACGTCACCTTAAAAAGAAACCCGTAATCTCAGGCATCCCCCTGCACCGCGCTGTCAACAGCACCCGGTGCCGGTCTCGCGCGGAGAGGGAATTCGAGGCTCGACCCGCGCATATGCAGGAACAGCTCCGCTATTTCCTACTCCCCGGGCTTCTCCTCCAGCTTCACCTTCAAATCCTGCTGCTTGCCCTCGCGGTAAAGCGTCACGTTCAGGCTGTCGCCGACCTTCGTTTCGTGGTACAGAAACTTGCGCAGCTCCAAGGTGGTCGTAATCGGCTTGCCGTTGAACTGAGTGATCACATCATTCAGCTTCAGTCCTGCCTTCTCGGCCGGTCCCAGCACATCCAGGACGACAACGCCTTCCTGCACATCCTTCGGCAGCTTCAGCTCTTCCAGATCCTTTTTGCTCAGAGGGGCGTACGGATTGCCCAGGTCTACCGTGTAGACACCGAGGTATGAGCGCGCCACCTTGCCGGTCATCATAATCTCCTTCACAATCTCCGTCACGTCATTGACCGGAATGGCAAATCCCAGTCCCTCCACGCCGGATTCCGCAATCTTCATCGTGTTAATTCCGATCACGCGGCCGTTCAGATCCACAAGCGCGCCGCCGCTGTTGCCTTCATTGATGGCGGCATCCGTCTGGATGACCTCTGCCTCCCAGTCATACACGCCGTCCTGATTCAAGGAGACTGGGATGACCCGGTTCGTGTAGCTGATAATGCCGGACGTCAGCGAATCGCCCAGTCCCAACGGATTGCCGATCGCAAACACCGTTTCGCCGAGGCGCAGCTTGGAGGAGTCTCCCAGCTCGGCAACCTCACCGATACCCTTGCTGTCAATGGACAGCACGGCGAGATCACTCACCTTATCGGTGCCGATCAGCACCGCATCCTTGCTCTCGCCGGTCACCGTCACGACCTCCAGCCGGTCAGCGCCCTCCACCACATGGTTGTTCGTCACGATATATGCTTTGTTCTCTATCTTCTTAAAAATCACACCCGACCCCAGCGAGTTCTCCTCCATCCCGCCTTCCGGAGCAAACTCTTCACCGAAATCGAAATTCTCTCCAAAATCAAAATCCTCCGGCAGCTCCTCCAGCCACGACTCATCCTCCGGGGAGGCCTCATCTGGAGCCAGCTCCTGCTCCTCCGGAAGCACCGGTTCCGGGTCCTTATGGGTGACAACACTGACGACCGAGGGCCTTACCTTGGCAGCTGCATTCACCAGGCGCTCGTAAGGATCGCCGTTCGTCGGGGTAAGCTCATGGCCGCTCAGGCCTGCAGCCGGGGATGAGCCGGTGGAATGTCCGGTCAGCAGACTGAACAGCAGCACCGCAATCAGGGCACTGCATACCGAGCTGATCGCGGAAATTTGAAGCGTAGACAGCGGTTTACGGCGGCGGCTGACGCGCCATTTTGCCGGGGCCGGGGCCTTCTTCAGTTCCCTGCTCTCCCGTCCGGATACTCTCGTTGAGTAAAAATCATCATCAAACAACCCCATATGGCCGCTCCCCCTTTGGTCCCGTCCGAAAATATATGTACTTATTATATAACTGTTACATCCGCCAAAAAGTTGCACTGTTCATAGCTGCCACTTCAAAAAGCGTACTTCTTACCTATTCTTTACCACCGTTCAGCCTTGCAGAAGCATCTATCAATTCCTTGCATTTCAACCATAATTTTACCAGTCCAGGGACGAAAAAAGAAACAAGCCCTCAATCGGCATGCTTCCTTGCCCGGTGGTCATTTCTTCCCGGTATTCTTCAACCTTCCGGTACTTCGTTCATTGTACCACAACACCAGGTCTTTGACCGTGATTTCTGTGTCAAGCGAGTGTAATATTTTATGTAAATTACATCCAGTTTATAGTGATCTCGCGTCATCCTCCAGTCGCATTCCTGAGGTTCCTGCTTCACCTGAATAAACACCCCTTTCCATCCGCAGTAAGAGCTCCTACTCCGAACATAAAGGGGTGTCCGCCATTGCCACTACCATTGCCATTGCCACTACCATTGCCATCGTCCTGGAAAGGGTGATGTCCTGTCATTCATGCTATGAATTATAATATCTATTTCTTCAGCTCATCCCATGGGGTAGAGCGGTCATAGTACGTATCGCACAGCTTGAACTCGCTGTCCTTGAAAAAGCAGCCGCGGTCCTCCATCGTGTCCCGCACGGTCATTTTGGCGAGGTCCATCATGTTGTGATCCCGGCTCAGATGGGCAAGATAGGCCCGCTTGGTATCGCCGGTCAGCAGCTCGCTGAGCGCTTCGCCCGCGGATTCATTGGACAGATGCCCCAGATCGCCGAGAATGCGGCGCTTCGTGTTCCACGGATAGCGGCCCATGCGCAGCAGCTCGATATCGTGGTTCGATTCCATCACGAGCACATCCGAGCCCTCAATCGCCCGCATTACCTTGTCACTGACATAGCCGAGATCGGTAGCGACCCCCAGCTTCTGATCACCGTCATAGAAGCAGTAGCCTACGGGCTCGGCCGCATCATGGGAAATCTCGAACGGCTCTACCCGCAGGGTGCCGAAATCCTTCACCTCATCGCTCTGCAGCACAATCCGGTTCTCCTCCGCAATGTTGCCAATCGAGCGGTTCATGGCCTCCCAGGTCTTCTCATTGGCATAGATCGGCAGATTGTATTTCCGCGCGACTGCGCCGAGACCCTTAATATGGTCAGAATGCTCATGCGTGACCAGAATGCCGTCGATCTCCTCCCCGGACATCTCCCGCTCCTTCAGCAGCTCATCAATGCGCCGGGCACTGAGGCCGGCATCAATAAGCAGTGTCGTATCCTCGTTCCGGACGATCGTCGCATTGCCTGTAGAGCCGCTCGACAGTACGGAAAAAGATATCGCCATTTCTTCCACTCCCTTTATGTTTGCTTTATGGCTTCTTCGGTGTAAACACGTCCCCGCTGATGCCCTGAACGTAAATCATTTCCCCGTTATCCAGCGTAAACCGCCATGCAGGAGCTGCCAGCTCCACTTCCGTATCGAACATCTGCCCGTAGTACCCCAGCTGGATGTCCTTCACGGACGAACGCGGCGGGATCACATTCCGCTCGATCAGCGTACTGAGCGCCTTGGAGGCCGAGAGCACCTTCTGCTCCTCCACATCTCCTGTCGGCTCGATCTCCAGCACCGGCTCACGGTAGAATTCAATCTTCTGGCTCTCGTGAAACAGCTCCAGCTCTACATTAAACAGCGGCCACTGGCCATGTACGAGCGGCCGGTAGACGAATGTACTCTCCCGGTCTGACTGCGGATCATGGCGGTATTGCTCCAGATCCGCAATCTGATTCCCGATCGCACTCTGCAGCTCCTTCGGCTCTCCGTAGATGAGCCGGGTATCCACCGGCTGCTCCAGCGGCACCGGATCACCCTGTGCGCCGGGACGGTAGGTATATGATATTTTGGGCAGCTGCGGCGTTTCCGCCGGGATGGGACTGAGCACCTGAATCCGGTTCTCCTCCATCATGCGCTGGGTCGCCCCGGACAAGGAGGTAAAGTCCGGACTCGCGCCCGCCCGATCGCGCATATCCATCCAGAGCTGGTAGCCCAGCACCAGATTGAGCAGCAGAAAGGCGTAAATCAATACGTTTTTGGCCCGTCCCCAATCCATCCTCCGTCCTCCTTCTCGCTAGGTGTGTTCAAGGCTGCTGCGCAGCAGGGTTCTGACCGCTGCCGTTACAGTCCACTAAGATCCGTCAAGCTGCCATCGGGCTGTACAACGGCCCAGACGGGCGTCAGCACGAGGGTGTTCCCGGTCAAGGCAGGCCGGTAGGCGGGCTGCAGGCCGGCAATGGACACATTGTCCGGCAGCTGTGACAGCACCTGCCTTAAATCCTCACCGCCAGGCAGATGATCCAGCCGCTTCTCCTTCTCTACCGGCTCTGCATACAGGAGTGAACGCTCATAAGAGGTCACCGTCCCCTGCTGCAGCTCCAGCGTCATAAGGCCGTAGTTCAGTCCCGGGGTGTCCAGTACGGGAAGACCGAGATCGTACCGCTGAAACTCGACCCGGCGGCTGTCCTGAACGTCTTGCGTCCGGCTCAGCCGATAGCTGCCGCTCCAGCCTCCGTGCTGATTAACGAAGCTGATCGCCGTCAGTACGTCCCGCCCGGGATTGTTCTCGCCGGTAGGCGGCGCGGCGGGATCTGTATAGTTAATCCGGTATTGGCTCTCATCCACCTGGAGGCTCCGTTTGCCGTCTGTGTAGATTTCCGAGCCGTCCCGCTCCCGAATGTTCCGCGTGATGCCAGGGTCAAAGAACAGGCTTCGCTGCATCTGCTCTACCGTATAGCTGTTCATCGTCAGCTCCAGCGAGACGATCGGCAGCGGCTCCTCCGGAATATAGTAGGCAGCATTCTCGCTTAGCGTATACGGCACCCAATCCTGCCCGAAATCCACGAGCTGACCGATATCCTGCGCTGTTAAATCGGCCTGAGCCGCTTCATACACAACATTTCCTTCCGTACTGAAAAAGAGCACATGCACCTTCGGCTCGCCTTCTACGCTGTACAGCCACATTTTGTGGATGCTTTCTCCCTCGAACAGGGAGTCCGGCGTAATCTGCATCACCCGCTGCAGCAGCGTAACCGGCATGCCGGAGCCGAAGTTCAGCTCAATTCCCTGTGTCGCACGGCGAAGGGCAGACCAGTCCATATTGCTGACGCTCCGCCGCTGAAAGCTGTCAAACGTGCGTCCCTTGATCCGGTTATAGATCAGGTCATAGAACATTTGGCCGGGATAGAACACCGTATGCTTGTCCTCCCCGAGGTGAACGACCATATTTTTCGGATAGATCAGATTCTCGGTCCGCTCCTCCGGTCCCATCTCGTCTGTCTCGATGTAGGAGCTTCCCGATTGCACGACCGATTCACTGCCTGGCAGGCGGTAGATGAGGAAATAGCTCTGGATCAGACTACACAGCACCAAAAAAGCCAAAAATGCCGTCTTCACGCGCTCCATCATGCGCTCTTGCCTCCTTCCACCACCAGCGGCAGCGTAAAGGTTACCTTGGTGCCTTGCTCCAGCTCGGAGTGAAGCGTAATATGGCCCCCGTGAGCCCGTACAATTTCCCGGGCAATGGAGAGACCCAGACCCGTTCCGCCCATATTGCGGGTACGGGCTTTATCCACCCGGTAAAAGCGTTCAAAAATCCGCTCCAAATCCTTCTTCGGAATCCCGATCCCGGTATCGCTGACTGACAGGGACAGCATACCCTGTCCTGTTAAAGCCGCTTCCATCGTAATCTTGCCCCCGTCCGGGGTATATTTCAGCGCATTGGAAATGAGGTTGTCGAGCACCTGGTCAATGCCATCGCGGTCCAGCATGGCGTGAGAGATACCCTCCTTCACATCAATAACGGCTGTAATGTCCTTCTGCTGCATTTGAAACGAGAACCGGTCCTCTACATCCTCCAGCATTTCCACAATGTCCACCTTTTGCTTGCGCAGCGCGGCTTCTTTGGAATCCAGGCGGGATAGATGCAGAAGATCCGTGACGAGCCGGATCATCCGCCCCGTCTCGTTCTGAATAACGTTCACGAATCGGGACGCCAGCTGGGTATCCTCCAGCGCGCCGTCTCCCAGCGCTTCCGTGTAGCTCTTGATCGTCGTCAGCGGTGTGCGCAGCTCATGCGACACATTCGCTACGAATTCCCGGCGGGAGGACTCCAGCTGCTCCTGCTCCGTCACATCCTGCAGCACCGCAATCGTGCCGGTAATGCCGGTGTCGCGCCGGTGAATAGGTGTAAAATTCACCCGCATCGTCAGCGCCGGGTCCCCTTCGCGCGGCGCAATCTCCAGTAGCCGGGAATCGAGCCCTTCTCCCCGGGAGAGCGCATCTCCCTCCTGCTGGGCAAGGCCCAGCAGGGCTGATATTTCCTGTCCGGCAAGCTCTTCGCCCTCGACGCCGAGCATTTGCCCCGCCCGCCGATTCATCAGAATGACGCGCCCAGCCTCATCGGTTGCAATCACGCCATCGCTCATGTTGGTCAGAATGGACGCCAGCTTCTCCTTCTCCTCCTCGTTCTGGGAGAGCGCCTCCCGCAGGCGGCTCGTCATATAGTTGAAGGCCTGGCTAAGCTGTCCGATTTCGTCGCTGCCGAACACCGGTGTTTTCTCGGTAAAGCGTCCTTCCGCCACCGCCCGTGCATGCTTTGTCAGCTCTTTGATCGGGTGGGTGATCGTATGCGACAGAATGACACCGAGCACCGCCGTCAGTCCCAATGCCAGCAAGATCCCGGATATAAAAATATTATTAATCCACTGCATCGTCTCATACAGCTCGTTCATACTCGCTACAATATAGATGGCTCCGACGATCTTGCCATTGTAAATGACCGGCTTCGCCACAACCTTCTTGCGGATACCGTCATCATCCAGAATGTTCTCTTCATTATCGCGAATCCCCTGCAGCGCGCGGCTGACCACCGTCTGGGTGTTCTTGTTCCCGACATACTCCGCCTGGGAGGACAGGGAAGTCGTAAGCACGCGCCCCGTCGCATCCAGCACCTGAATTTCAGCGCCATCGAGATTAAACAGGTTGTTGACCATAATTTGCAGGCTCTCTACGGGATCCTCCTCACCATCGGTTCCGCCGGCCAGCGTCTTCGCGGCCAGGACAGACATCAGCTCCGCCCGCTCCTGCAAATCCGTCGTAAAATTGCTTGTCAGTGAATTTTTCATCGCGCTGACAAAATACACACCGATCAGCTGCATCGCAATCAGAATGAGCAGCACATAAATAATAATGACCTTCGCCTGAATCGTGCGGAAGAAGGAGAGCCACTTCATGGACAGGCTCACTTCTTGGGACTGCGCATCACGTAGCCCAGCCCCCGCCTGGTCAAAATATACTCCGGCTTGCTCGGATTCTCTTCAATTTTCTCCCGCAGACGGCGGATGCTAACATCCACGGTACGAACATCGCCGAAATACTCAAAGCCCCATACCGCCTGCAGCAGATGCTCTCGTGTCATCACCTTGCCGGCGTTCTTCGCCAGGTAATAGACCAGCTCATACTCGCGGTGGGTCAGATCCAGCGCTTCCCCGCTCTTGTAGACCATATACATGTCGGTATCAATGAACAGCTCCAGCAGCCGCAGCCCCTGCTCTTCTCCGCCCGGTGCCGTGCCGTTCTGCTCTGTCGAGGGGCTCTTGTGCTGCCGCCGCATTTGGGCCTTCACCCGGGCCAGCAGCTCTCTCGTGCTGAACGGCTTGGTCACATAGTCGTCCGCACCCAGCTCCAGCCCCAGCACCTTATCAATCTCCCCGTCCTTCGCGGTGAGCATAATGATCGGTGTCTGCAGGCCGGCAGCCCGTATCTCGCGGCATACGTCCATGCCATCCTTGCCCGGCAGCATCAGATCCAGCAGCATCAGGTCCGGATGACGGGACAGCGCCAGCTCCACAGCACTGATGCCATCGAACGCGCAGATGACGTCATAGCCTTCTTTTTCCAGATTAAACTTTAAAATATCAGCGATGGGCTGCTCATCATCCACCACCAGAATCGTTCCCTGCATGTGCTTGTTCACCCCAACCCTTCACTTGAGCCGTAGTTGACCCTATTTTACCATACCTGCTTGTCCCTGACATCAGGGAGGGCGGGGATCCCTTCTGCTCAGAGCGCAGTCACTCAGAAAGCTTCCTTACAATGAGAAAACCGCCCCTGGCGGGAGCGGTTGTCTCTGGTTAAGTTATGATATATAAAACCAAAAATGGCTTATGTCGTGCTTGGTAGTGTCAGTATATCACAAGTTATAGGTACTGCATAGGGTTTAGTTGATTTCCGTTCTTGCGAATTTCGAAGTGCAAATGTACGCCGGTGGAGCGCCCTGTACTGCCCATTATGCCGACCTTGCCGCCCTGTCTTACAGATTGGCCGACCGAAACGGAGATGCTGCTCAGATGTCCATATAGAGTCTGATAGCCATTGCCATGGTCGATCAAGACGGCCTTGCCGTAGCTGCCTTGGGTCCCTGCAAAAATAACCTTACCCGGCGCCGAGGCCATAATCGTGCTGCCGCCTACCAAATCAATGCCCTCGTGCTTGCTTCCCCATCTCGGGCCGTAAGCGCTCGTAATGCGCGCACCGCTCACCGGCCAGGCGAACATCTTGCTTGAAGACGCAGAAGCTGCGGCCACGGTCTTTTTCTCGACCTTGGTGCCTTTATATACGACCTCCGGCAGAGCCGGCTCCGTCACCTCCTGGCTCACCCACTGCTTGGAAACAACTTCGCCATTCTCCTTCGTGACGATATAGCTCACTTCCTTGACGCCATCCCGTCCGGGACGCACGACCTTCCGCTTGCCAAGCGGCAGCTCGTCACTGGTACGCACAATCGTCTCCGGCTTGCTCGGCATGTCCTCTGTCACGGTCTCTACCGTGCGGACGGTGAGCGGTGCCTTCGGCGAGGTCAGCTTCAGCTCCATACCGATCCCCACATATTTCTCTTCGAGGCCGGGATTCAGCTGGAATACCTCCTGGCTGCTCATGCTGTGCGCCTGGGCGATGGAGGATACGGTATCTCCCTCCCGCACCGTGTACGTGATCGGCTGCTCCTTCGCTGTCGTCAATGCAGCAACAGCCGCTTTGACATCCAGCACCTTGTTAGGGTCCGCCTTGACGCCCGATACCGAGAACTCCTCCATAATAGAGACAGAGGCGTTAGCAGCGCTGGAGCCGGCGCTCGTCTTCTGCAGCGGCAGCGCCGCCTTGGCAGAGCTGCCGGCCTTCTCTTTAGCAGCGTTAGCTGCAGGCGCATATTTGGCCTTCGCTGCCTCCAGCACAGCCTGTGCGGCAGCCTGATCCTTCACAATAGCGACCGTCTGCCCATCCAGCTTCAGCTCCACGCCGCGGGCGTATGCCTTCAGCATCCCGTCCAGCTTCGCCAGCGTCTCCTCGGCGTGGATCTCCGGCTTGTAATCCCGCTCCATCCGGGTCGTTATGGCATCCGTATGCAGCACCATATCTACCCCGGGGTATTTCTCATCATAATACTGCTGCTTCAGCCCCAGCAGCTTCTCCAGCTCGTCATCGCTGTTGATGGCACCTACCAGATCTCCATGAACGTAGACCTGATAAAAGGGAACCGTATTCGCATTGACATACTCCCGGCCCCCCAGAAACGCTCCGCCTGCGGCCAGCAGAATCCCAGCTGTAATATAAATAACCTTTAGCTTCCGGCGCTTTGAGCTTGAAGCCGGAGTAGCCGCGCTGTTGTCAGGCTTCGCCTTTGATACGGGTGGCCCATGCTGCTCCTGCAGCCCCTCTGATGGAGCGGATGACGTCTTCAAACGGTCCTGAAGACGCTGAACCCACTTGAATATCTGGAAACGCTTCATACTGTTCTCCTTTATTCCTTGTACATCCCATGTAAGAAACCGTTATATTCTATCATTAAGCTGCGTCTCTGCAACGATTGCTTTAAAGGTGTCAAAATTTTAACTTTTTACTGCCTCGTTAACTGTACCACAGCACGAAGTTTCGAAGCAAGTCTGCAAAAAACGACAAAAAGCCTGCGTTTTCAGCAGGCTTCCTTCTTCATCAGGCTATTTCAGTATATCCATCAATCTCTTGAATTCCTCCGGGCTCAAATACGCCGAGATGCCCTTCTCGATCTCCTCCAGCTCCGAAGCCGTTAATCCATTCTCCATCGCGGCAGAAATCCGCTGCATCTCGGACTGGGGCAGCTTGGTCATCAGCAGCGTGAAGATCTCTTCCTTCTCGTCCGGCGTCAGGCTGCTCTTCTTCTCTCCTAAATCATCCGGGCTCATGACAATTTCCTGATCCTCCAGTGTGCCCGGCTCCTTCTCCACGCTGCCCATGACGGGCAGCGAGCCTTCCGGTGCCTCATCATGATCCCCCGCCTCACTGCCGCTGCCGGCAGGAACATCTGCTCCCGGCCCGCCACCAGGTTCCGCCGGTTCCCCATCTGTTGCCGGGGCGTCAGGTACGCTGTCGGCAGGAGCTTCGGCCTCGGCTCCGCTGCCACCCTGCTCTTGATGGTCTTTGTCACTCCCGGAGCCGAACATCGAGCTGACAATTCCTCCGAAGCCCAGCGGCTGTCCTTCCAGCTCGATATTGAAGCTGGTCAGCACGGCTTGAAGATACGTGCTGACGATCCATCCTGTCGTCAGGATCGTCAGACTGCTGATGAGTACCGCAGCCACGCTGATTTTGATCAGCCATCGCAGCATGCGCATAGATAACTCCCCTCCTTCCCGTGTACTTCTTGTACACGGCTCGTCCTTCCTCTCTACTCAGTATGGACGGACGACTGAAGGTTCAACCTCTTAAGTTGTCTAGGGGAACCATTTTTTATGCGCAATCGACGGCCGAAAAAAAGACCCGCCGGAAGCATAAGCATCCGAAGCAGGCCTTTTACATTTAGATCTTGATTGATGCTGCCATGACCCTAGAAGCTCACGTCCACGGCAGTGTTACCGTCATTATACGTAGATTGGTGCAATCTGGTTCGTCTGCTCCCGGTTACGGCCAACGGAGAAAATAGCAATCGGAATACCGGTCAGCTCGGCGACACGCTCAACATAGCGGCGAGTGTTCTCCGGAAGGTCATCCATCGTCTTCGCACCGGTAATGTCCTCGCTCCAGCCTGGCAGCTCCTCATATACCGCTTCACACTCGGCGAGCATGTTCAGGCTTGCCGGATAATGCGTGATCTCTTCACCGCGGTATTTGTAAGCGATACAGATTTTCACCGTTTCCAGTCCGCTCAGGACGTCGAGAGAGTTCAGCGACAGTCCGGTGATGCCGCTGACGCGGCGGGCATGGCGGACGACTACGCTGTCGAACCAGCCGACGCGGCGGGCACGGCCGGTCACGGTGCCGTACTCATGTCCTTTTTCCCGGATAAAGTCACCGATCTCGTTGTTCAGCTCTGTCGGGAAAGGTCCATCGCCCACACGCGTCGTGTAGGATTTCGCAACCCCGATCACCTGCTGAATCTTGGACGGGCCTACCCCCG
Source organism: Paenibacillus algicola (assembly GCF_005577435.1). Taxonomy (NCBI): domain Bacteria; kingdom Bacillati; phylum Bacillota; class Bacilli; order Caryophanales; family Paenibacillaceae; genus Paenibacillus; species Paenibacillus algicola. Next base: position 4,437,000 of record NZ_CP040396.1, read on the forward strand.
AGCCGATGCATACGCCGCCAGCCGACGGGTTGGAGGACGTCACATACGGGTATGTACCCTGGTCAATATCGAGCATAACGCCTTGAGCGCCCTCGAACAGCACCTTCTTGTCATCGTCAATCGCATCGTTCAGGACAACAGAGGTGTCCTTGACATAGCGGCGAATCTGCTCGGCATATTGCAGGTAGGTTGTCAGTACCTCTTCCACGTCCAGCGCCTGACCGCCGTACACCTGGGTAATCACCTGATTCTTCTCGTTCATCAGATGGCGGAGCTTCAGCTCGAATTCCTTCGCATCCATCAGATCTGCAATCCGAATGCCGTTACGAGCCGCCTTATCCATATAGCACGGGCCGATCCCTTTACGGGTCGTTCCGATCTTGTTCGGTCCCTTACGGTCCTCTTCCAGCGCATCCAGCACCATATGGTACGGCATAATAACATGCGCGCGGTCGCTGATCACCAGATTGTCTGTGCTGAAGCCGTTCTCGTGAATGTACTGAATTTCCTCCAGCAGTGCTGCCGGGTTAATTACCATGCCGTTGCCAATGACGCAAATCTTATCCGTATAAAATACCCCGGATGGGATCAGGCTCAGCTTGAATTTCTTATCATTAATCAGAATGGTATGGCCGGCGTTATTACCGCCCTGGTAGCGGGCCACCACGTCAGCGCTTTCCGCCAGATAATCCGTGATCTTCCCTTTTCCTTCATCTCCCCATTGTGTTCCCACAACGACTACCGTTGACATATTCATTCCTCCGCCCGGTGATGTTCACCATATATTATTTATTATTTCATATCATATACACATCTACATAAAAATCTGAACGTAGCCGCAGCAGCCGGTCTCTTGGGACCGTATTCAACCTGCCGCAGATCTGCCGCCCTTGGGCAGCAATACCAGTGTAACAGCCTCTTTTTTTTATGTCAAATCAAAAACGAACAATCGCACATTTACATGTACGATTGTTCGGAATTGGGACAGGCCGCTATCCGGCTGCAAAGGCGTCGGCATGCGTGCGCTCATAATTGACGAACTTGTTGAAATTTTTGAGAAACACGAGCTCGACCGTGCCGACCGGGCCGTTACGCTGCTTGGCGATAATAATCTCGATAATGTTCTTTTTCTCGGTCTCCTGATTGTAGTAATCATCCCGGTACAGGAAGGCGACAATGTCGGCATCCTGCTCGATGGAGCCGGATTCCCGCAGATCACTCATCATCGGACGCTTGTCCTGCCGCTGCTCGACACCCCGGCTGAGCTGGGAGAGGGCAATGACCGGAACCTCCAGCTCCCGCGCAATCTGCTTCAGTGTACGGGAAATTTCAGATACCTCCTGCTGGCGGTTCTCTCCGGCCTTGCCGCGGCCGTGAATCAGCTGCAGGTAGTCGATCAGAATCATGCCGAGCCCTTTTTCCTTCTTCAGGCGGCGGCACTTGGCGCGGATATCCGCCACCGTTACCCCTGGTGTATCGTCGATATAAATCTCCGCCTCCGACAAGGCTGCAATGCCCATCGTCAGCTTCGACCAGTCCTCATCGCCCTTGAAATCTCCATTCCGCATGACGCCCGCATCCAGGTTCGCCTCGGCGCAGATCATCCGCTGCACGAGCTGCGGTGCAGACATCTCCAGACTAAAGATGGCGACGGTCTCTTTGGCACGAATGGCGACATTCTGCGCAATGTTCAGCGCAAAGGCAGTCTTGCCGACGGACGGCCGCGCAGCGACGATAATAAGGTCGTTTCGCTGAAAGCCGCTCGTCATCTTGTCCAGATCCACGAACCCGGATGGAATGCCGGTCGTATTCCCGCGGTTCTGGTGAAGCGTCTCTACCTTCTCGAACACTTCCATCAGCACATCCCGGATGGCAATAAAGCCGCTGCCCGACTTGCGGTTGGAAATTTCGAGAATGCGGCGCTCCGCCTCGCTCAGCATGCCCGACACATCTTCCCCGCCGGTATAGCCCTCGCTGACGATCTGAGTCGCCGTGCGGATCAACCGCCGCAGCATCGATTTCTCCTCAATCATCTGGGCGTAGTAATCTACGTTCGCAGCGGTGGGTACCCCGTGTGCCAGCTTCGCCAAATAGCTGACGCCGCCGATCTCCTCCAGCTGCCCTTTATCCTGCAGCCTGGAGGTGAGGGTTACCAGGTCGATCGGCTGGCCTTCCTCGCCCAGCTGCACCATGACCTCATAGATCATCTGGTGCGACTTGTCGTAGAAGTCCTCACTCTGAACCCGCTCCATCGCGGTGATGAGCGCTTCACTTTGCAGCAGCACCGCGCCGAGCACCGCCTGCTCTGCTTCCAGATTCTGGGGAGGTACCCGATCGAAATAAGCTTCTCCGCTCATTATTCCTCCGTAATCTGTACCTTGAGGGTCGCCTTCACCTCAGGGTGAAGCTTCACCGGTACCTGGGTAACGCCCAATGTCCGGATGGGATCGCTTAGCTCAATCTTGCGCTTGTCAATTTTCAGCTTCTGGGCTGCCAGCGCCTCTGCAATCTGCTTGCTCGTAATTGCGCCGAACAAGCGGCCGCCTTCCCCGGATTTCGCCTTCAGCACAATCGTCATATCCTCCAGCTTCTTGCCGAGCGCTGCCGCCTCATCCTTCTCCTGCTGCTTGCGCTTCTCCTCGGACAGGTTCTGCTGCTCCAGCGTCTTCATGTTGCCGTCCGTCGCCGGACGCGCCACACCGCGTGGAAACAGGAAATTCGTTGCATACCCTTCAGATACTTCCTTCACTTCGCCTTTCTTGCCTTGGCCCTTCATATCTTTTATAAAAATAACCTTCATTCAAATAACCCCTCTTTCGCTTCAATATCAGCCAGCACGTCCATCAGCTGCACCTCTGCCTGCTCCAGCGTTGTATCCAGCTGTACCGCTGCATTGGTGAGATGGCCGCCGCCGCCCAGCCGCTCCATCACCATCTGTACGTTCATGCGTCCCATCGACCGGGCGCTGATGCCAATCCGTCCGTCGGTCCGCTCGCTAATGACAAAGGAAGCCTGGACATCGGTCATATTTAGCAGCATATCGGCGGCCTGGGCAATAAGCAGCTGTGAAATCTGCTGCCCGGAATGCGTCACGGCGAGCGCGATATGTCCATATACCATTCTAGCATGTTTGATGATCTCTGCCTTAGCGATAAATTCTGTCAAATCTTCTTTTAACACCCGTTGAATCAAAGCGGTGTCCGCTCCGTGGCGCCGCAGGAACCCGGCGGCCTCAAAGGTCCGCGAGCCTGTATGCAGCGAATAATGCTTCGTATCCACGGTAATGCCGGCCAGCAGCACGGTCGCCTCCAGCGGCGTCAGGGACACCCGCTCATGAATATACTGCAGCACCTCGGTCACGAGCTCACAGGCCGAGGAGGCGTAAGGCTCAAGGTAGACTAGTACGGCATCGTTTATAAATTCCTCGCCCCGCCGGTGATGGTCGATGACAACGACCCTGCTCGCCTGCTTCACAAGGCGCGGCTCCATCGTCATGGACGCTTTATGAGTGTCTACCACCACCAGCAGGGAGTGCGGCGTCAGCAGTTGCAGCGCCTGCTCCGGAGAAATAAAGCGTCCGGAGAGCTTCTCCTCCTTGCGCACCTCGTTCATAATGCGCTGCACGGCAGGATTCAGACCCTCCAGCACGATATGCGCCTCCACATTGTACAGCTGCGCCGCCTTCAGCACCCCGATGGACGCTCCAATCACGTCCATATCCGGCAGCTTGTGGCCCATAATAATGACGCGGTCGCTCTCCTGCATCAAATCGCGAAGCGCGTGTGAGATGACTCGGGCGCGCACCCGGGTCCGCTTCTCCACGGCGTTCGATTTGCCGCCGTAGAAGGACAGGCGCTGACCTGCTTTTACCGCGGCCTGATCGCCGCCGCGCCCCAGCGCCATATCCAGACTGGACTGCGCCAGCTGACCCAGCTCTGTGACATCATCGGCGCCAAAAGCCAGCCCGACGCTCAGCGTCAGCGGCACCTTCAGATCCGCGGTCATTTCCCGCACCTCATCCAGGATCACGAACCGGCTGTTCTCCAGCGCATCCAAAGACCGCTTGTTCAGCATCATGAGAAACCGCTCGGAGGAGAGCCGCCGGAGATACACATTGAACTCACGCGCCCAATCCGTGACCTGACTGCTAACTCTGGCGAGCAGCGCGGTCCGCTGCTGATCATCCATGCCCTGACTGGCCTCATCCACGTTATCCATCATCATAATCCCGATGGCGAGCCGTTCCTCTTCATAGGTCTGACGCAGATTCACAAGCTCCGTAATTTCATCCAGGTAAATCAGCCGCTCGTCCGGTATGACAGTAGCGCCGTAGTATTCCTCATCATGCGACAGCTCCAGCCGAACCTCCTTGGGCAGGCCTTCCTTGGATTCCTTTTTCTCGCGCAGCGTATCCACCAGCTCCGGAAACAGCTCTGCAAGCGGCATTCCGACCAGATTGCGGTGCGGAAACATCCCCCCGACGAACTGATTGCTCCATTCTACCGTCTTGTCCTCACTATAAAGGATTATGCCAAAGGGAAGGGAGCTTACAGCCTCCCCTTCCACCCTGCGGATGCGAAAGGATAAATCTCCGATGTATTCCACCAGATCCCGCCGCGCCTTCATCTCCGCCTTCAGCATGCCGTAGCCGCTGGCCAGGGAAAGGAACAGGCCGATCAAGCCCAGCCAGGTATTATAAGCCGATATGAAAATCACGAGCAAAAGGACCAGAGCAAACGCCCAGACGGTATAATAGCCGTGCCAGCGTTTCTGTAGAAATTTAGGCATGACTGATCACCCTATCTTTTGTTTTTACTAAATGCCTGGCGCAGCGGAAACACCAGATCCAGAATGCCGATAATCTGCATCGGCGGGAACAGAACAATCGGAATGGCTGACAGGATCGGAAGGATCGGATGCCACTTCCGGTTATCGGCCAGAAAGAAGAAGAAGCCCAGCGCCTGAATCATAAAGCACAGCTGCAGCAGCGGCGTGGCGTTAACGACAATGACCTCCAGGAACCGGCTGTCCGAATCCTGACTCGCAAAATCCAGAATGACGACCAGAAGGTAATACCAGATCAGCGAGCGCGGCAGTCTCCAGTCCTTGGCACGCTTCAGCGCCGGTACCGAAACCCCCATCCGGTTCAGCACCGGGCGAGCGATCGCATGCGTAATAGCAACAATCAGAAGCGAGCTGAGAATCATGGCAAACGGCAGCATCATCTGGGTCATGCGGCTAATGGCTTCGCTCTGCTCGGCTGTCCAAGTCAGGCCTCCAGTCAAAGCGCCGCTGCTGCCCATATCCTCCAGAGGCTGCGTGGTCATGGTGACGATCTCATCTACATACTGGTTCACATCCAGCTGGAAAAACGCCGTTCCGACTACTAACAGCAGCACCAGCTCCAGCAGCAGCGCCGCAAGGCCGTAGCGGAGCACCTTCATCGCCGGCTCCTGCTTACGGTACAGCTGTCCCATAATGACGCCCGGAACCAGGAAGAACGCAGCCATAACTAGAAAAATCGGGTGAATCAAAGCCACTGCGAGCCAGACCGGCACGATGTGGAGCATGAATAATTTTAGAGGCAGTGCAGCGAATAGAACGGCAACCGGCACAACGAGCAGAAATGCAGTTACCATGGAAAACGGTGTAAGTAACGACAGCAGCAAGAGTAAATAAATGATGCTCCAGACTGCAGGCGCAAAGCGCTGTTTCAATAGGTTCACCTCTTACGCAAATGTTCTTGGAGTGCTGAAATATCCTGATACCAGTCCTCCAGCTGATGGCCTTCCTGCTGGTGTTTTTTTAGCTTTTCAAGTAGGAGCCCATCCAAATCCTTGTAGGACATTCCCAGTCTGCGCCCCAGTATGTAAGAGCTCATCATGAGGCTGGCCAGACTATCCCCAACCTTACCGGTGCTTCCTTCCCACAAGGCCTTGAACAGCCGGGACACATTGTCAACGACCTCCGTCTTCAGCCACTCAATGACCTTGGCTCTCTTGGCAACATCCAAATCCTTTGGCAAGCCTCATCTCTCCCGTGAAAAAGCTTTATTGCTGATTATAGCATAAAAGCGCCTTCCCCACATCAAGCGAGCGGGGAGCAGCAACCCCGAACATACAGCACGAGCCTGCGCCGCTTGAATTTCAAAGTGCGGTCGCAGGCCCGATTCTTGGCTCATGGTCTTCAGGACGAGGCCCCGCTGGATTCAGCGGCAGGCTCCCGGGAAACGAATTTTTCACAATATTCAATGACCTGGCTGCGGCGGACGATGCCGATAAAGCGGTTCATATCATCCACTACCGGTACAAAGTTCTGCACCTTCGCCAGGTTGATCAGATCCTCCATATTCGCCTCGATCGAGACCGGCTTGATCTCCATCCGCAGCGGAACGTCTCGCAGCGAGAATCGGGAGGAATTCTCAAACGTGATCTGGCCATCCGAGTTTTTCATGTACCACAGCAGATCTCCCTCCGTCACTGTCCCCGCATACTGTCCGTCCTTATCCAGAATCGGCACCGCCGTATATCGGTGGTACTCCATCCGCTCCAGCGTTTGCCGCAGCGTGGAATCCCAAGTCAGGCAGACAACCTCCTGCTTCGGCAGCAAAAAAAACGCGATATTCATAATTCCTGAATCCTCCTTCTAAACACGGACGCTCTTGTTCAGATGTCCGCCGTCGCTCTTTTTTCAATCTATGCGACCGTACGCCACCGTATGGCGTGAATTTGCAAGCGCTTTATTATTGAAATCCTTCTCCAACACATATCGGCTTACAGGACACAAAATCAGCAGCCAGACAATCCGGACTGCTGATTTAACTCATCCTGCACTATATCAGTCCGTATGATCCGGCCTGCTTCATTATTCTTCCGCTTCTACAGTGTTCTGCTGCTGAGACTGTTCCTCGACTTCTGCTTCCGGCTTCATGAGCTGGGACTCCGGCGTGTCCGGGTTCATCCAGTTGTCGATCATATCCTTGGCAAGCTGAACATCCTCTTCATAAGCTTCATTATAAAAAACGCCGCCATAGCGCACACCTTCACCCATAATCGTCATTGTCGTCATTTCCGGCTTGCCGCCAGCCATGAGCTGCTTCGCCAGGTCCACCATAAATTTAGGCTGCATATCCGTCTGGAAGTTCTCTCCCATAACCTCGATATACTCCGGCACTCTGCTGATCTGATCCAGCTCCTTCAGCCGCTTGGCTACGGCATCGAGGAATACCTGCTGCCGCTTCGTCCGGTTGTAATCACTATCCTCACGGTAGCGCACGTAATTGAGCGCATCCTCTCCGTAATAGACAGGCTGATTCGCCTTGATCGTGAACTTATCGTGATTCCAGCCTTTGTTCACAATGTCCTTGCCAATCGGCAGCTCCACGCCGCCCATAGCGTCAATGACGTCCTTCAAGCCCTGAAAGTTAATCGATGCATAATAATTAATGTCCTCATCCAGAAATGCTTCCATCGTGTCCAGCGCCATCTGATGGCCGCCAAAGGCAAAGGCATGCGTGATCTTGTCTTTATGTCCGCGGCCGACCATTTCCACATACGTATCCCGCGGGACCGAGATCAGCAATATATTCGATTCCTTCGGACGTACCACCGCCATAATCATCGTGTCGGAGCGTGCCGGCTCATCCTCCCGCTGATCGCTTCCCAGCAGCATGACGCTGAACGGCTCGCTTTGCATCACCGCCGGCTCCGGGGCCTGCTCGCTCTGCAGCGGCTTGTATGAGTGCTGCAGCGAGTTCTCCACCTTATCAGCCATGAACAGGTCAAAAGCCAGCACGGTCAGTTGGGAGCGAAACAGAAACGCCAGCCCGCCGAGCAGCATAACTGCGGCCAGGGTGATATATATCATTTTCCTCTTCATGAGTTATATTCCTTCTTTTTTTATAAAATAATAGCTTGGGGCTGACTGATTTCCATGTTTGCGGAAGCTACTCTTTCGCCGCCTCCTTTCATTCATTAAACGAATATGCGCCCTGATGACGCATCATGACCGGCGTGTTCATTGCAGGCTGCAAGACCATCCGCCGGGGCATCACTTTTATTGTAAACGATGTTGAGTCTTCCTGTGAAGGGATCGGTAAAACTTCCATAATTCATCCACAATTACGTACCTGCCATAGATTAAAAAAGAGCAGCCGTCGCCTTCTCCGGATGGAGCCAGTCGTTCAGCCGCTCTTGCAATGTCATATTCTTGCTGAAGCCATAATCAAACAGCCTCCGCGTCTCTTCAAACCGCTGCTCCCTGCTGCCCGTACCGAGCACGACAGCGATCAGGCGGGTGCCGCCTCTCTGGGCTGTGCCTGTAAAGCAATACCCCGCCTGCTCTGAGTAGCCGGCCTTCAGTCCGTCTGTTCCTTCATAGGCATAGGGACCGGCCATGGATGGAAGCATCCAGTTGTTGCTGCTTAAATATAAGTCCTTGCCCGCGATCTTGATCTGGGTCTGGCTTGAGGTGTCCAGAATTTCGGGGTACTGCGTAATGAGATGAGCCGCCAAAAGGGCTGTATCTGCCGCAGTCATTCGGGTGCTGCTTGCAGCCGGCTTACTTCCGTCCTTGCCGGGGTGCTTCTGCTGTGCCTGTGCGGATGGATAAAATACCGTTTGCGGCGATAATCCCAGCTCCCGGGAGCGCTGATTCATCAGGTGAACAAAATCCTTCTCCGTGCCAGACATATGCTCCGCCAGAGCCATTGCTGCATCCTCGGCAGAGTAGAACGCGACGCCTTGAAACAGCTCCTGCACCGTCACAACCTCACCGGCTTGAAGCCGCAGGCGGTTGCCCTGGGACTGACTCGCTGCCAGGCTGACCTTTACCTTGTCCTCCCAGTGAATAACACCTGAACGGACGCCATCGAGCACGAGCAGCTGTGTCATCAACTTCGGCATGCTCGCTGAAGGCAGTGGAGCATTCTGATTATGGCTATACAATATCCGGCCGCTCTGCAGATCCAGCAGTACGACGGCCTTAGCCTGCGTCTGTGGCCGTTTGCCGGAATCGGCACCGGCGAGCATCAGTGAGCCTGCCGGGAAAGCAATCAACATCATCATCACAACCCAAAACCACTTTTTCCTCATCGCGTAACCCTCCATACTATATAGACGGTTGAAAAGCGGTTTTGGTCTTCTTTTTTTCACATTTTTTTAAAGTTTTTTTGGACAGCAGGAGCATGGGCGCTGCCAGAACACAAAAAACAGCGGCGAGGATTCGCCGCTGCTCTCAAAACCTATGAATATATTTATGCAAAATGGCAGGCTACAAAATGATCGTCGCCCATGTTCCGGTATTCCGGCACCTGCTGCTTGCAAATGTCCGACGCCAGCGGACAGCGGGTGTGGAACTTGCAGCCGGACGGCGGATTCGCCGGGCTCGGGATATCGCCTTTCAGCACGATGCGTTCCCGTTTCAAAGTGGGATCCGGCACCGGAATCGCTGACAGCAGCGCTTTGGTGTACGGGTGCAGCGGATTGCGGAACAGCTCATCCTTGCTCGCCATTTCCACCATAGAGCCCAGATACATAACGCCGATCCGGTCACACAGATGCTCTACCACGCTGAGATCGTGAGAGATAAACAGATACGTGAGCTGCTTATCGCGCTGCAGATCACTGAGCAGGTTAATAATCTGTGCCTGGATGGATACGTCCAGCGCAGATACCGGCTCGTCCGCTACGATAAATTCCGGGTTCATAATAAGCGCGCGGGCAATCCCGATCCGCTGACGCTGACCACCGGAGAATTCATGCGGGAACCGGTCGTAGTGATAATCGGCCAGTCCGCAAATTTGCAGGGTCTCAATGACCTTCGCCTTCAGGTCCTTGCGGCTAACCAGCTTGTGGTCCAGCAGCGCCTCGCCAATCGCTTCCCCGACCTTGATTCTCGGGTTAAGGGAACTGAACGGATCCTGAAATACGATCTGCATCTTCGTACGCATCTCGCGCATTTGTTCCTTCGACAGGCTGTGCAGATCTTTGCCGTCAAAGATGACCTTGCCTTCCGTCTTCTCCAGCAGGCGAAGAATCGTCCGCCCGATGGTGCTCTTGCCGCAGCCGGATTCGCCAACCAGGCCGAAGGATTCGCCCTTGCGAATCGAGAAGCTGACGTCATCAACGGCTTTTACGTCACCGACTTTACGCTGAAACACGCCGCCGTGGATGGGGAAGTATTTTTTAAGATGATCGACCTCGAGCAGTACTTCACTCATTGTGCTTTCCCCTCCTCTTCATACAGCCAGCAGGCGACTTTATGACCATTAGGGTCTGTACCGAGCGGCGGCTCCTTCTCCACGCAAATATTCATGCAGAACTCGCAGCGGTCATGGAAGTGGCAGTTGTTGCCAAGATCGACCGGATTCGGTACGGAGCCCGGAATGGAGTACAAGCGCTCCTGGCGCTGGTTAATAATCGGCTTAGCCTTCAGCAGACCCTTGGTGTACGGATGCTTCGGATTCTGGAACAGCTCGATCACCGGTGCCTGCTCAATGACCTTGCCGGCATACATAACTACCACGTAGTCTGCCATTTCGGCCACAACACCCAGGTCATGCGTAATCAGCATAATGGATGTGTTGAATTTCTTCTTGATATCACGCATCAGATCCAGAATCTGAGCCTGAATCGTCACGTCAAGAGCCGTTGTCGGCTCATCCGCGATGAGAAGCTTCGGATTACAGCTCAGCGCAATCGCGATCATGATCCGCTGTCTCATACCGCCGCTCAGCTCATGCGGATAGGACTCATAGATCTTCTCCGGACGCGGAATGCCGACCAGGTTGATGAGCTCGATGGCACGAGTGCGAGCTTCTTTCTTGCTCACCAGCTCATGCAGCATGATCGGTTCAATGATCTGCTCCCCGATCGTAAGCACGGGATTCAGGGACGTCATCGGCTCCTGAAAGATCATCGCAATCTCGTTCCCGCGAATCTGGCTCATATCACTTTTATTTAATTTCAGAAGGTCCTTGCCTTCGAACAGGATTTCTCCACCCGTTGGCGGTGTATCAATCAGCCGCATCAGTGACATGGCCGTTACACTTTTGCCGCAGCCGGATTCACCGACCACACATACGGTTTCGCCTTCTCGTATCTTGAAGCTGACATCGTCAACGGCTTTGACAGTGCCCGCAGATGTATGAAAATGCGTTTTTAAATTGCGAAATTCTACTAAATCTTTTGCCATGAGCGCATCTCCTACTTCTTCATTTTTGGATCCAGAGCGTCACGGAGACCGTCACCGATCAGGTTGATCGCCACCACGGTAATGAGGATACACATACCGGGCGGAATCCAAAGCCAAGGTCTTTTGCGGAAATCAATCAGGCTGTTGGCAGCCGAGATCATATTTCCCCATGACGGCGTCGGAGGTACCACGCCAATACCCAGGAAGCTGAGCGCCGATTCGGAAATAATGGCCCCCGCGACACCCAGTGTAGCTGTAACGATAATAATCGGAATTGTATTCGGCATCAAATGACGGAAGATCTTCCGGCGGTCCCGCAGACCGAGTGCTTCTGTCGCCTGCATGAATTCCTGCTCCCGCAGGGTCAGAATTTGTCCGCGCACGAGGCGGGCAATTGTCGTCCAGCCCAGAATACCGAGAATCAGCATCAGGAAGTAGATCCGGTCAGCCGGGTCTACCTTCAGGTCAGACAGAATCGCACCCAGGATGATCAGGATCGGGAGCGATGGAAGCGCCATGAAAATATCCGCAAGACGCATGATCACGGTGTCCGTCAGCTTGCGATAGAAGCCAGCCAGTGCGCCCAGTGTAGCGCCGATGAGGATGGAGATCCCCGTCGCTACCAAGCCTACGGTCAGAGAGATTCTGCCTGCCAGCATCAGGCGCAGCAGGATATCCCGGCCCAGCTTGTCTGTACCGAGCCAGTGCTCGGCATTAGGTGCCAGGTTCTTGTTCTTGACGTTATAATCATTCAGCTCATAGGGTGAGAACCACGGTCCCACGAAGCTGAACAGAAACATAAACACTAATATCAAAAGTCCAATCACAGCCAAACGATTGCGCGCAAAACGGCGAAACGCAATTCTCCACGGAGAATCCGGCTGCTTTACAGGGACTTGGGTTTTCGTATCAAGAGGTGCAGCCTCCAGGGACAAAATAATCTCCTCCTACTTTAAACGGATTCTTGGGTCTGCGGCGCCATACAATACATCGGAAATCAGGTTTCCGATCAAAGTCAGCACGGCCAAAAAGATGGTGAAGCCCAGCATGAACGGATAGTCACGCACGTTGATGGATTCCAGATAAACCTGGCCAATACCCGGCCATACGAAGACTCTCTCCAGAATAATCGCACCGCCAAACAATGCAGGCAGCTCGAAGCCCATCAGCGTAATTGCAGGCAGCATGGCATTACGCAGCGCATGCTTGAATATTACTGTCCGTTCCTTTAAGCCTTTCGCACGCGCGGTACGGATGTAGTCCTGACGAATAACCTCCAGCATGCTTGTCCGGAAATAACGGGTCAAGCTTCCTGTACTAAGCATCGTCAATACCAGAACCGGCAGGAAGGCATGCTCAACAACGTCCCAAATATACCCGAAGCCCGTCGCTTTGGAGCCGGCCGTTGTCATTCCGCCGACAGGGAACCAGCCCAGTTCCAGCGAGAACACCTTAATGAGCAGAAGACCGATAAAGAAGGATGGTAGAGACATAAATAAGAAGACTAGCAGCGTTACAACTTTATCAAAAAAGGAGTACTGAAATCTAGCCGAGAACACCCCGGCAAATATAGCCAAGATCCAGCTTAACACCAAGCTGGCAAATGCAATAATGAATGAGTTCCATACATAGTTATCAATTACTTTTGTTACAGGCTGTTTGTGCTGGAGTGAGTCTCCAAAGTTTCCTGTTGCCATGTTTCCGGCCCAGGTGAAATAACGCTCAACCGGCGGCTTATCCAAACCATAAATAGCCCGAAGCTCGGCTTTTTTCTCAGCCGTCATACTCGGACTGTTCTTTGCAGTGATATAGTCGCCTGGCACCATAGCGGATATGGCGAAGACAAGTATGGAAATCCCGATCAGTGTCGGGATCATCTGCAGCAGCCTCCGGATGATATACTGCTTCATAATCTTTCCTCCCGGCATATAAGTGGATATGCTCAGTCCTCGCGGACTGAGCATATCCTTCCTAGATGTTATTATTCAAGTGTTGCTTGATACAGGCTGTAAGGGAAATCCTTATAGGCGGTAATGTCCAGACCGTTTACACGGCTATTGATCGCCCAGCCATCACGTCTTTGATACAGGAACAGGTTCGGAAGATCCTTGTTCATTTCTTGGTACATTTGCTTGTAGATCTCAGCGCGTGCTTCAGGACCGCCAAGCTCCATTTTACCTTTTTGCATCAGCTCATCCACTGTAGCATTGGAGTATCCAGTATCGTTCTGTGCACCATCTGTAATATAAACGGTGTTGTCCGGATCTGGAGTCAGTCCCCATGCTGCGAAGAACATTTCAAAGTTGCCTTGGTCTTTCTTGTCCATGATGGCATTGAAGTCCAGCGTTTCTGCTTTGATTTCGATGCCCAGGTCTTGATAGTTTGCAGTCATGATTGGAAGCAGTGCTTCTACAACCGGGTTGTCTGCTGTTGCAGAGAAGTCGATGGTGAATTTCTGTCCGTCTTTCTCCAGGACGCCGTCTGCACCTGCAGCCCAGCCTGCTTCTGCAAGCAATTCTTTCGCTTTTTCCGGATCGAAATCATAAGTTTCTACGTTCTCATCAGTGAAAGCCCAAGAGACGCTGGATTCCGGAATGTTCAGCGGGTTGGCATAAATGCCGTAGATGCTTTCAACGATCTCTGCACGGTTTAGACCGTACATCAGAGCTTGACGAACCTTTTGGTCTTGGAACTTCTCTACATTGTGGTTAAATGCTACATAGCCGTAACCGTTCGTAGGGAAGATGTTCAGATCCAGGAAGCCCATGGTCTTCACTTCTTCTACGTTATCTTCACTTACTGTGATCATGTCCATGTCGATTTCACCGGACTGCAGCATTGGAAGCATAGTTTCATCTGTTGTTGTTTTGTAAACCAGGTTCTTGATCTTCGGAGCGCCTTTGAAGTAGTTCTCGTTCGCTTCGAATACAACCTCTTGTCCTGGGGAGAACTTGGTCATAATGTAAGGACCGCTGCCCAGTGGCTTGTCATGCAGAGTTTTCAGGGAATCCATGTCGCCTTTTTTGAAGTCCTTGCCATAGTAGTGCTGAGGAATCAGGGCAACATCACCCAGGTAGTCACGAGTCAACGCTGTAGCTTCTTCTACAGTCACTTCTACAGTCAGATCGTCAATGACTTTAATACCGGAGATTTCAGTAGCATCTCCTTCTTTATATTCCTTGGAGCCCACAATTTTCATAGACATCATGTCGGACTCACCATCGTAAGCTGGATCAAGCATAATCTTCATTGCGAATACATAGTCGTTTACGGTCATTGGCGTGCCATCAGTGTACGTTACACCTGGCTTCAGCTTGAAGGTGTACTTCAGGCCGTCCTCGGACACGTCCACGCTCTCTGCCAGGCTCTCTGTGTAAGTACCGTCACCGGAAACTTCCAGGAAAGTGTCAAAGATGGTGTTTACAACGTACTTGTCATACGCCGTTTGCCAGAAGTAAGGGTTGAATACCCCTTTTGGAGAAGTCATACCGATGATCAGTGTATCTGTACGATCTGTAGCGGTAGTCGGGTTTGCAGAAGGATCTTCTGCTTCGAAATAACCATAGCTTTCTTCTTCGCCTTCGGAAGGTTCCTCTGTGTTTTCCCCTTCGTTGTTAGCAGGCGCCTCTTGCTGTGTTCCAGTGTCCCCTGACTCTTCAGCACTGTTGCCGCCGGAGCATGCAGCCAATACAGAAACAGCCATCAACAGCATTACCAGCAGCAGCGACATTCTTTTCTTCATGCTTAATCCTCCTTCAAAATAATGGTGCTTATCATTTCTCAGGATAATTTAGAAATTATCCATACATAATGACAAAGCGAAAGCTTGACGACGGTGAAATCATGACTCCCCTTACAGTTCAGAAAATATACCAATGGTCAATTAGTTGCAAAGACATTCACATATCTTCTATTCTGTAAAATTAATGTTATGATACGTGTAAAATTAGATGACGTCAATCACTTTTTTGAAATTTGATATAAAAAATGTTTCCCAGTGCGACTTTAAGACTCTTTCTATGAGCATAAATCTGGATGAAGATCCTCCGTGTTTTCAGAAACGGCAGCTTATTATCCGCAAATACATCTCCCTTTCATTTCAATTTGAGTTTTTTTGAACTTCTGTGTTAACTAATATAACATAAACTGGCTGGTAAATTGCATATTATTTTGACGATGTAAAGAAAGATTAAATGTTGCGTAAAATTCTGGTGTGGATTTTCATCGTTTACGCGGTAAAGGTTCTCTTTTGTATCTGTCGGTGTAACGTTTAATTCATTATTCTGAAAAAAGAGCCCCAATGCCGCTGGAGCTCCTCCTCATCTGAAGCTGAGTCCTACACCGATTTCACCCATGCTGCCTTTAGGTCCATCTCCTCAATGCACTGCTGATGGTCATGCAAATCATTGGCGATCAGTGGAGTTACCGGATACATGCTCATCGGTGCCTCGTACGTTCTGAGCTGGCGCTGCAGCCGCTGAATGCTGGCGTTCTCCGGCTGCAGCCAGGCCGCGATGCCTTCGCTTGACAGAATCGCCGGCATACGCGGCTCAAACTCGCGGATCGCCACATTCGCATCTGTCATCAGCATGGTGGAGGTGCGGGTCTCCTCGCCCTTCGCGTTTCTCCATACCTCGTACAAGCCGGCTACACCAAAGGGTTCGTGATTCTCAGTCACAACGCGCACCGCATATCTTCGCTTGCCTACCGTTCTCCAGTAGTACAGTCCGTTACAAGCGATGACGCAGCGGCGCTGCTCTACCGTCTTCTTGCTATAGGTGGGGTTGGCATAGACCGTCTGAAGGTCCGCATTAACCGCATCCTTCCCCCAATAGGGCACCAGCCCCCAGCGATACTCATCAAGCACCAGATTACCCAAGTGATCCAGCATCATCACCGGCATGCTCTGCATCGGGCTAATATTGTACCGGCTCTTGTAAGGGTAAATGACCCGTCTGATGTCAAAATGATTCTGAATCTCGTCCAGCGACGCGGACATGGAAAAGCGTCTGCACATGATGTTGTCCTCCTTTTTTTCCATAGCATTTGGATAAATGAGGAATTCTATGCATGTGCTGTGAATGTCCTTCCTGAGTGGACACTGATGATACAATGGAAGGTGTGGGTCAGAGACCATGTTTATGGGGTGAACCCCAGCATTCAGACTGAGGTTAGTTTGAGGGCATATATAATGAAGGAAAATTTTTGACGGTACTCCTATTTCATCTTTAGGAATCCCCATTCTTCCTTTAATGGAGCGGATCTTGGTCCTCGAATGTCTACTCATCTCTATACTTTGTTTACGGTCGCAAAGCATCTGCCAGGGATGCCATGAGTTGCCGCTATGTATAAGGTACTGCTCCAGCGTGACATGGCATGTCCGGTTGTCTACTTGGGATAGACAAGAGAGGAATGGAACCCGGATGGGCGTCTACAAAAAGAAATAAAAAACAGCCTGCCGCAATGGCAGACTGTTTCGTTCTACAGAGTCTATTACTCTGTAGTGTATGGAAGCAATGCGATTTGACGGGAGCGTTTAACCGCAATCGTCAGTGCACGCTGGTATTTCGCGCTAGTTCCAGTCACACGACGTGGCAAAATTTTGCCGCGCTCGCTGATGAACTTCTTGAGGAGATCGATATCTTTATAGTCAATGTGAGTGATCTTGTTCACAGTGAAGAAACATACTTTACGACGCTTGTTGCGGCCGCCACGGCGTGCCGGTCTTTTGTCGTTGTCTCCGCCTTCTCTTTGCTTGAAAGCCATGTGTAGTCAGTCCTTCCTTATTAAAATGGCAAATCATCATCCGAAATATCGATCGGTTTTCCTTCATCGGAAAAAGGATCCTGATTGTTGCGCGAGTAACCTCCACTGTTCCCCCGGTTTCCGCCGCTATTGCTGCTTCCTCCGTTGTACGTGGATTCCTCACGTTGTCCGCTGCCTCCGCCGCTGTCACGGTTCGATTCCAAGAAACGGACATTATCTGCAATAACTTCAGTCACGTATACACGCTTACCTTCGTTATTCTCGTAATTCCGTACTTGAATGCGTCCTTCTACAGCCGTCAGACGGCCTTTACGCAGATAGTTCGCACAGGTTTCCGCGAGCTGTCTCCAGGTTACTACCGGGATGAAATCCGCTTCGCGTTCCCCGCCTTGTCCAGTAAACGGACGGTCTACGGCAAGCGTAAACTGAGTGACCGCAACCCCTGCTGGTGTATAACGCAGCTCAGGATCCCGGGTTAGCCGGCCGATCAAAATGACACGGTTCAACAATCCAATCCCCTCCTTAGAACGAATTCAATTACAAACCCACGTCTTAGGCTACGTCGTTTGTGATGAGATAACGAATTACTTCGTCAGAAATTTTCATGATACGCTCAAGCTCGGTAACGACTGCAGGCTCTGCAGTAAAGTTAACCAGAACATAAACACCATCACGGAATTTCTTGATCTCATACGCAAGACGGCGCTTACCCATTACATCATGCTTCGTAATTTCTCCGCCGTTGGAGATGATGCCTTGGAATTTTTCGACTGCAGCTTGAACAGCTTCTTGCTCAATGTCAGGACGAATAATGTACATCACTTCGTATTTGCGCATAACTTTCACCTCCTTATGGACTTCGGCCCCCAATCCAGGTTGGGAGCAAGGAGCGAGCGTAAACTCGCACCATAATATAATACCAGAACGGATAATCGAAAAGCAAGGATAATTGCCATTTTAGCATGATTATTTCTGAAGCCTCTGCTCCTTCTTTCGATCATATTCCCTTTTTACATAAGATCTTTTCAGGGACTGCCTCTTCTTTCCTGCTATCAGGCTGCCCTTTCCGGGAAATCCTAAAGCGGTAATATTCATATCCTAAATTAGGAGGCGATGCATGATGGGTGAACGCAGCAAATTTCGTGGCGGTGACAAAGCGCCTAACAATGGTATCTATATTGAGGTCGGAGAGAATGACCATATCATGGGGATCCAGGACCCCCATCAGATCACGATGAAGGCAGGAGACACCTTCCCGGATGTATCCAATGAAGATCGGGTATGGAAAAACAAACGTCACGTCCAGCCCAAATAATTGCGCTGAGGCACGTATAATCTGCGTCAAACGGGTCACAATATAATCAGGCGGTGCAATGAGAGAGGTGTGGTTCCGTTGGATGATTCAGCCGAATTACGCATAGGATCCAGCTCTGCACTTAAAGCATGCGGAGGGAATTAGCTGAAAGCTTGACCACTGGACAAGTGAAATGCTCTTCACCGAAGTATCGCAGCATGTGTTAGTTCTGATTCGACAACATCACATGCACCGTCTAACCAGCAAGAGAGGCCTGAAAGGGCCTCTCTTTGTTATGCTTAATGTGACTACATGCAAAAACACCTGTGCACTAACGTTGTGCGTCCCATGGAGTTGCAAGATAGTTTGAAAGATCAACACTATATGGTATTACTTGTTCATTCGCATGTAACGGATCATTTCGATTTCCCGCATTTGAAACTGTTACCGACCCTCCACTGTCCAATTGTACCAGTATGTTCCAGGGTTCGCCGAAACAGGCACAGAACGAACCTTAGCAGTGATAGTTTGAGACTTTGGCGGGACGGATCGGCCACCTGGACATCGCTGTCTACTCCTAAAACACATGAGCAAAGATTCTCAGCGACGATAACATGTTTAAGGAACCACGGTCTCTACTATTTTTCATTGTCAATTCACCCACTTACCTCTTATTCATAAATTGCAACGGTATCTTGATTATCATTCGTGATGAAATAACCCCTACCTGGCATTAGGAATGCTGTCGTCCAGAGCGAATTCTCCACGTTCTTCTTAAAATACGATAGTGCACTTTGAGGGAAGGTTTTAATTCCCACCGAGTTTACGTAATCTGTATCAGTAATTCTATTGAAAGAAATCAGTCTCGATGTAAGTCCTTGACTATAGATGTTACCGACAGGTTTGTCGATTAATGAGGTCATATCAAGGTTCGCATAGGTGATAAATTTCCCTTTTTGATGACTTTCAACTTTAGGGTAGAATAATGTGGAATATACACCTTTAAGATCATCAGTCTTTGCATCTACAGCGATTATGTTTTTTATCTTTAATCGTGCTGAGTTATTGGCAAGAGTAATTTGAGTATTCCGGATATCAGAAAAGCTTCCTTCGGTATAGT
The DNA here is from genome assembly GCF_005577435.1 of Paenibacillus algicola. NCBI lineage: Bacteria > Bacillati > Bacillota > Bacilli > Caryophanales > Paenibacillaceae > Paenibacillus > Paenibacillus algicola. The sequence goes on from NZ_CP040396.1 coordinate 4,456,373, forward strand.
GATACCCGGTGAGGGAGATAAGATTGGTGCCAGTTGTCCCAACCTCTCTCAGTTCATTTAGTTCAGGGTAAGCAGATGCACTTTTTCCTTCTACGTCCATATAACGGAGAAGGATTGCAGATACCTCCGCCCTGGTTGTGGTATTTTGCGGTTTCAAAGTTCCGTCTTCAAATCCACCTACGATTCCCGTGCCACGGACCAACGCAAGGTACGGAACCTTGTCAGCACTAATCTCCCTGCGAATGGCCTCTGGTGTAGGAAGCAACGTGTTTTTCGTGTCTTGAAAAGCCTGTTTAAATGAGTCATTGGAATTCATAAGCCCATTAGAAATCCATTTCATCATTTCGTAGCGAGTCAACTTTGTGTTCGGATTAAATCCGTTTGGATAATCACTTGGGTTAATAAAACCTTGCGCGACAAGTTGATTGACGGCAAATCCGGCCCAATGATCCTTCAGGTCAGCGAACGGTTCGCTATTTGTTACCGTAGGTAACTTCGTAGTACGACTGAGGATGGCTGCAAACTCTGCACGAGTGATTTGGCCATTCGGCTTAAACGAACCATCCTTATACCCAGAAATCAACTCCAGATCATATGCCTTGGCGATAATACTTTCAGCCCAATGACCCTTCACATCTTTAAACTTCGCAGTAACGGCAGTAATAATGTCCTTTGCGGTATCCACTACCCCTGCTTCCACTTTAGGTGGTGCTGACGTATAACTACCCGTTAATAGCGTGATCGCTGCTAATGCCGAGAGCAAAACCTTTTTCATCTTTCATCTTCTCCTCAACTAAAATTTAGTTTGATTAGGTCTAAGGACCGCTGTTCTTCTATTTTCATTTTATTTGTAAAAACTAGGGCCGCGTATTTACCTATACTTTTTTATCGGATTATGTGGACGTTTCCAATATCCATGGGAAACTGCCTTTGTGCCTTGGCCTATAGGGTCGTCAGTTACTCCAAAGTTAAGGTACATATCATTAAAGAATGCTCTGCGGCCTTTTCTTTGTTCACTCGAACATTCTTGGAGTGGTCCATATTCTGAATATAGCCGCGTATCGTACGCTCCTTTATTACGAAGTCGACCGCCTCTGCAAGCATATATGACGGAGGACCAACGTTAATTATTGGATTGCGCATATTTACCGTCTTACGTCCGTTTTTTTGTCTATAACGCAAAAATACCCCCTACGCGATAATCACGTAGAGAGTATTCCGGAATTATTAAGGCGTGCTTCGCAATCAGCTAGCGCCTTATCGTATGTAAATCGATCAGCTTACGCCTCACATACCGTACTGTAAGCTGTATAACAGCGGGCTGTAACATAAGTGGCGGAAAGGGTGGGATTCGAACCCACGCACGCCTTGCGACGCCTAACTGATTTCGAGTCAGCCCCCTTGGACCTCTTGGGTACCTTTCCACAGCAAGATTTATTGTATCATGGAATGCTTAGCTTGTCAAAGGGTTGGTTGGTGGATCGGCCACCTTGGCGGCGGCGCCAGCACGGCGCCGCCGATCCCGCTAACCTACAGCGTTCCCTCGTCAGCAGGCTGTTCCTTAGAGCGCAGCACCTTTTTCATATTTTTCTCAAACTTCAGTCTTGGCACCATTACACTATGCTGACACTTTGTACATTTGATGCGGATATCCATCCCCATCCGTATAACTTCCATCTCATTATTGCCGCAGGGATGCGGCTTCTTCATTTGTACGATATCTCCCAGCTGGAACACCTTCCGCTCCATCTCCAGATCCCCCTTTTTCTTAAACCCCTTCACTTGCTGTTATCTTTAAAACGCACTATGCCACGCCCTGTCCGTCTTAACCCTCCATCGACTTTAGCTCTCTCACTTCAATCGCTTCCTTGATGGCCTGCAGCATAGCCCGCTCCACTTCTTCCTTACCATTAGGCCGGCACTCCGCTGCAATCCGAACGACATATTCAGCTGTCGTAAGAGATTGAACACCCAGCACCTCAGGCTGACTTCTGATCGCCTCCACCTGCTCTTCAAGACCTGTGAGTGCCAGTTTAATTAAAGCCAGTGTATCCTGCACACTTTTCTCATTCTTGACCGGCAGATCCACTACCGCGAGGGAGTTGGACAAGGAGTAGTTCGTCAGGCTTGTAATCAACCCATTCGGGATCATATAGGTTTCTCCGCCTAAGCCCTTAATCCGTGTTGTACGAAGACCAATCATTTCTACAGTGCCCCGGAACTCTCCGCTCTTGATCACATCGCCGACCGCAAACTGATCTTCAAAAATAATAAAGAATCCCGTAATCACATCTTTAACCAGGCTTTGCGCCCCGAAGCCGATTGCAAGTCCCAGCACTCCCGCACCGGCAAGCAGCGGCCCCAGATCGAAGTTAAACTCTGACAAAATCAGCAGAATCATTACAAAGTTGCACACGACGGACGTGACATTCCGCAGCAGCTCTCCCACGGTGACAAAGCGCCTTGGATTCACACTAATCCGACTCTTCTGCTGATTCTCCAGAAACCGCTGAATCAGCCGGTTGATGACCCCGATAATAAGACGCGTAAGAAGGATAATGACCAGAATCCGTATGGCTCCAAAAGCAATGGCCAGCCATAAATCCGGATCACTCATTTTGTTCCAGAATCGCTCGCCTATACTGAGAGCCTCATCCACCGTTTTCTCTGCTTTCTGCTGAATGGTCAACATTGAAGACTGCACCATTGGCTATCTACCCCTCTGACTTTGAAGTCTTAGATGCTTGAATAGCCTCCATTAGAAAGAGGCTTGAAGATTCCCCTGATCTCAACCTGTTCAGAAACGATGATGGACTGCACTTCCTCCAGCTCCGTCTCCGGAAACTGGATCGAGAGCGCACAGCCCGCTGTTATTTCTTTGGGCGTTGGAAATATGTCCATATCAATGTCCTTATACTCCAGCAGCATTTCTGTACGCAGCGCCTGCTGTGTAGAATCAAACGCAATAATTAATAATCCTTCCATCCTGCATCCCTTCTCTATCCTAATATACCCCTCTATTGAATATTGCAATCTTTCTTTTTTTACCCCTATACCAAGTATAAAAACAAGCCGCCATCCATATACTGATACTACCATTTGCAGACGAAAGGAAGATTCCATGAAACGTCCCGTAAACAGCCCGTCCCTTCCGACTACACCCAGCTTGAAATTATCACATAGCGACCCTGAAATCCACCCTGCTCTGATTCATCGTCTGCTCTATCATTTATCAGCCGGGGTGGGCTGCCGTCCCCTGGTGGTTGTATGTATCGGAACGGATCGCTCGACAGGGGACTGTCTCGGACCGCTCGTCGGCACCGCCCTGGCCCGCTATCACAGCAGCATGTTTCATCTGTATGGAACCTTGGATGATCCTGTGCATGCCATGAACCTGCAGGATACACTGAGCATGATCTACAGTACGTACGATAACCCCTATATTATCGGTGTAGACGCATGTTTAGGCCAAACTGCAAGTGTCGGTTCCATCCAGATCAGCGATGGTCCCCTGAAGCCGGGAGCCGGCGTAAATAAAGAATTGCCGCCGGTTGGCGATATCCATATTACAGGTATCGTGAACGTCGGCGGCTTTATGGAGTATTTTGTTCTGCAAAATACAAGATTGAGTCTCGTTATGCGTTTATCCGATATTATCGCGAGCTGCTTGTTCTGTGCAATGAAAGACTGGCATCGCTCTAATCTTCTTGCAGCGCAAGACGGATAGCCTCTTTCTCCTCCGGGGAAAGAGTATGTGACGACTCGCTGTTCTTGACCGGCTTGGCATATACAAAGGAATTGTCCCGATTATATAACCCTGTCAGCACCAAACCGTCTCCCTTCTTGCTCAGCAGCGCAAGGGAGAAGCTCAGATCGTTCCCGCGTTCACCGAACGCATTGTAACGAACAATACCGGTTCGGGTCTTGATCCCGAGCAGCGCAGTCCCAACGCTTGCCAAGTGTTCACGATGCTGCCCCTGCTCTTCCTCGACAGCATCCAATTGAATCTTGAGATTGAGGAGCAGTGACTCCAGGTCCTCTACGCCGCTGCCGGACATCATGGCATTATATTTTTTAGACATGCGGCGTATTTTTAAGCCTTGTACCAACACGATGATCCATAGCAGCAGGATGACTAGAACGGCTCCCGCTGCGACCCAGTGAAGCTGTTCAAGAATCCATTCATTCCATTCAGACATGCTTGTTCATTCCTTCTCCCATCAAAATCTGCGGTCTATGCCAAAATTTCTTTCACAGCCTGGATTAACGTCTGGACATCCTGCCTGCTCGTCCCCATGCCTACACTTGCCCGCACTGCCCCGCTGCGCTCCGTTCCGGCTGCCTGATGTCCCAGCGGGGTGCAATGCAGCCCGGATCTGACGGCAATCTCATATTCCCGATCTAATCGAAAGGCCAGCATCGCCGGGTCCATTCTTTCCGTCACAAAGGATACAATGCCTGTCCGTGGCTTGCCTGCGCCCGGTCCCAGCAGCTCTACGCCCGGGATCGAGCCCAGCCCCTCCAGCATAAGCTGTGACAGCTCCCACTCGTGCCGGTAGACCTTCTCGATCGTCCACGCCCGCACCTGCTCTATACCCGCCTGTAGGCCGGCAAAGCCAGCAGTATTCGGGGTCCCTGCCTCGTAACGGTCAGGCCTAACATCGGGCTGCTCTGGGGCCTCTGACTGCCCTCCTGTGCCTCCATGCCATTGAGGCTCTAGCTCGATCTCCGGAGAGAGATACAGCCCGCCGGTTCCTTGCGGTCCCATTAGTCCTTTATGCCCGGGGAAAGCCAGCATCCCGATGTTCATTTGCTTCACATCAATGTCCAGCATGCCAGCACTTTGAGCGGCATCCACCAGCAGCACAGCCCCATGCTTCTCAGCCAAGGCACCCATCTCCGCAACCGGAAGAATGGAACCCAGCAGATTGGAGCTGTGGCTGCAGACGACCAGTGAGGTGTTACTGCGGAAGGCTCGCTCTAGAGCCGATAATTCCAGTTCACCCTCTGGACTGAGCGTAACATAGTCCACTTCAACACCTGCCGTACGCTTTAAATACTCCAGCGGCCGCCGCACCGAATTATGCTCCACCATTGTAGCAATGACATGATCTCCCGGCTTCACATATCCCTTTATAGCCAGGTTTAGCGCAGAGGTTGTGTTGGAGGTCAGGATGATGTCATTGGGATTGTTCACTGCAAACAGGCTTGCCAGACTCTGGCGGGTCCCAAACAGCACGCGTGAGGCTTGAACGGCCATTTTATGACTGCCCCGCCCTGGATTTGCTCCAGCCTCATCCATCGCTTTCTTCATCGCTTGGATTACCGCCGGTGGCTTCGGCCATGAGGTCGCTGCATGATCTAGATAAATCACGAAGCCCATCCACCTCCTCTTCATTCCAGAGAAAAAGACATCTCGGCTCCTCTGCATTTCAGGAACACCGACATGCCTTTCTCCATCCAGATGTGATATTCCGCTTTCGTTGTTAATTTCCTAACAGCTCCAGCAATCGTTCCAGATCCTGTTTGCTGTAATAGTTAATTTCGATTTTGCCCTTGTCCTTGTTGTGCTTAATCTTCACCGTTGTCTTAAAATGCTCCCTCAGGTTCTCTTCCATATGATCGATGAAGGGGTCCCGCTTCTTGGTCTTGAGCGCCTTTTCCTTCTCGGAAGCTTTACGGTCTACATTCTGAACCGCTTCCTCCAGCTCTCTGACGCTCCACTCCTGCTGTACACATTGCTTTGCCAATTGATTCACTAGCGCGGGCTCCTTCAAGCCGACAATAGCGCGAGCATGTCCCATAGACAGTGTTCCACGTGAAACATATTCCTTCACTTCATCGGGCAGAGATAGCAGCCTTAGAAAGTTAGCGATGTGAGAGCGAGATTTACCCACCTTAAGGGACAGCTCCTCTTGCGTTAAGGAGAACTGCTCCATCAATCCCTGATACGCTACCGCCACCTCCATTGCATTCAGGTTCTCCCGTTGAAGATTCTCAATCAGAGCAATCTCCATAACCTGCTGATCACTGAAGGCTCGAACTACAGCTGGAATCGTTGCTTTACCACAATACTGGGAAGCTCTGAAGCGGCGTTCACCGGCAATGATCTCATAGCCCTTCAAGACACTGCGGACTATGATCGGCTGAATGACACCGTGCTGACGAATGGATTCAGCGAGCTCCTGGATTGCCTCATCATTAAACGTTTTTCTGGGCTGGTAAGGATTAGCCCGAAGCTGACTGAGCGGGATCTCAACAACCTTGTCATCCTCGTTAATCGACAAGGAAGGAATCAGCGCATCCAGCCCTTTTCCCAAACGTTTACTCATAAGAAACCACTTCCTTTGCCAATTCCAGGTATACCTCCGCCCCTTTAGAGCGGGGATCATACGTAATAATCGACTGACCGTGCGACGGGGCTTCACTCAAACGAATATTGCGCGGAATAATGGTCCGGTACACTTTTTCCTGAAAATATTTCTTCACTTCCTCGATGACCTGAATGCCTAGATTCGTTCGTGCATCCAGCATCGTCAACAGAACACCTTCAATTTGCAGCGACGTATTTAAATGCTTCTGGACAAGCCGAACCGTGTTCAGCAGCTGGCTTAATCCTTCTAGCGCGTAATATTCACATTGAATCGGAATGATGACGGAATCGGCTGCAGTCAAGGAGTTAATCGTCAGGATCCCCAGCGAGGGTGGACAATCGATCAGAATATAATCGTACATCGGCTTCACCAGAGATAGAGCCTTCTTGAGGCGAACCTCTCTGGATATCGTCGGAACCAGCTCAATTTCCGCTCCTGCCAGCTGAATGGTCGCCGGTATAATATGTAGTCCCTCTATGTTCGTCGGCTTGATCGCATCCTTCGGATGCACATCATTAATAATGATATCGTAAATGCAGTTCTCCACATCCGCTTTATTAATCCCGACACCGCTTGTCGTATTGCCCTGGGGATCAATGTCCACCAGCAGCACCCGCTTGCCGATGGAAGCCAGCCCTGCACCCAGATTTACAGAGGTCGTCGTTTTACCGACTCCTCCCTTTTGGTTTGCTATCGCAATTGTTTTTGACACTTACTTCACCTCAATGTAGGAAGACTCTTCAAATGGGCTGCAGGAGGCCTGATGATCTCCAAATTCCTGCCTTGCTGTCTTAATCCATGCTGTCCTCGCCCGTTCCAGGAGCATGACCGCCAAGCCGTCATACGTCACCGCCGGGCTTGGGTCAGATTCTCACCCCGCCCGTACGGCCTGCCTTCCCAGGGACACACCATTCATGGCTTCTCAAGCTTTTGAATTCGTTATAATGGCCATTTGCATCTTATCTCTTAGGAATTTGAATCACGATCTCGTAATGATCTTCATGATCATTCTCTGTCGTCTTGATCGACATGCCTGAACCGGACACCATATCAATGGACTGACGGATTGTATTCAATGCCAATCGAACGTCCTTGCTAAAGGAAATACGCTTTGATTTCTTCGCCTTCGTCATTTCCTTGTATAAAGCAATCCGGGCCTCCGTCTGCTTCACGTTCAGTTCCTTGCTAATAATCTCCGCCAGCACCTTGAGCTGAGTTTCCTCTTGATCCAGAGACAGCAGTGCACGGGCATGACGCTCCGTAATCTTGCGCTCCATCAATGCATTCTTCACGTCTTCAGGCAGCTGAAGGAGACGGATCTTGTTCGCAATTGTGGACTGGCTCTTGCCCAGACGCTGTGCCAGACTTTCCTGAGTTAACTGATGCAGATCAATCAGCTTCTGATAAGCAACCGCTTCCTCAATCGAGGTCAACCCCTCTCGCTGCAGGTTCTCAATCAAGGCAATCGAGGCGGCCTGAGAGTCATTGAAATCCCGGATAATCGCCGGTATAGTTTCCAGACCCAGCTTCTTCACCGCCCGCCAGCGACGCTCACCAGCAATAATCTCATAGACCCCATTGCGCATGCGCACAACAATCGGCTGAATTACGCCGTGAGTCCGGATCGTCTGAAGCAGCTCATCAATCTTCTCATCATCAAAAATGGTTCTCGGCTGATATGGACTGCTGACCACATCGTTGACTGGTATCTGCTTAATTTCATCCCCCGGAGACCGATCCGCCGTTAAACCAAATAACTTCGAAAATTGTTCTTTCATCCCGTATATAACCACCTAATTTCATGATTGCATGGACAGCTGCCACGCTGCGAAGCGTGTCTGCTCCGGTTGCTTCCTGCGCGGCCTGCCTTGCCTGATATTACTCATGGTTCCACTTGTTGTATGAAATGGTTCAACGATCTATCCTATTAGCTGCGCGACACAGTACAAATTGATCATGAAGCTGTGAATGTCTCAATTGTCACTCTTTAGAACGATCAGCCTCTTCAAGCTCAAAGTCATCTATTCTAATGCACAGAGACATATTCCGCTTTCAATCTACCACTCTATTCTATCACTAATTGTACGATAATCCTATTCTAGAGTCTCCCCTTTTTTTCCTTCATTTCTGTGACAATGCCATCTATTCCATTCACTTAACGGCACTCCCTCTCTTCCTGACGACCATAAATCAGCAATAAAAAAAGAGAATGTTTCACGTGAAACATTCTCTAATGGGTGCTCCTATAGCAGCGGCGACTTCACTGCCATACCCGGCTTTCGCGGATATTTAGCAGGTGTTGCGGCCGTTTTATCAATAATGACAATGTGGCGGGCAGATTCTTCAACCGGCAAGGTGAAGGAGTGCACCTTCTTCAGCTTCCCTCTAAGCTCTTTTAAGCTTCGGGAAGCCTCCTTGATTTCTTCTGCAGGATCACTGCCCTTCATAGCGGCAAACTGACCGCCAACTCTCGTGAAGGGGAGACAGAATTCGTTGAGAAGGGTCATGCGGGCAACGGCTCGTGCAGTCACCAGATCAAACCCATCGCGGTAAGGCAGCTTCCGAGCAACCTCCTCTGCCCTGCCGTGAATAAGCTCTACCTGCTGCAGACCGAGCTGCTCGCTCACATGCTTCAGAAACTGAATACGCTTGTTGAGCGAATCCACAATCGTCAGCTTGATATGAGGAAAAGCAATTTTGAGTGGAATGCCGGGAAATCCTGCTCCTGAGCCAATATCCGCAAGTGTAGATATCGACTTCACATCCAGATGAAAGGCCAGGCTCAGCGAGTCATAAAAATGCTTCGTGTACACCTGATCCCGTTCTGTAATGCCCGTCAAATTCATCTTCTGATTCCACTCCACCAAAATCCGGTAGTAGCTCTCAAACTGCTCCAGCTGAGCAGCGCTGACTTCAATCCCTTGCTCCTTCAATAGAGAACTGAAATGGTCCTGAATGTCATCCATCATTTAAGCTGTTCCTTTCGCAGCCGTTACCCGGTTATAGTGCTCCAGGTACACCAGCAGAATGGAGATATCTGCCGGGGTAACCCCACTGATCCGCGAGGCCTGGCCGATGGAGATCGGACGAATTTTGTTCAGCTTCTGTCTTGCTTCCATCGCGAGACCATGAATGTCCTCATACTCAATATTTTCCGGAATCTTCTTCTGCTCCATCTTTTGCAGGCGCTCCACATGACCTAGCTGCTTCTCAATATAACCAGCATACTTGATCTGGATTTCTACCTGCTCCTTCATCTCCTCATCCAGTTCTGCCTCCGAGGGGGACAGCTTCTCGACCAGTCCATAGGTTACTTCTGGACGGCGCAAAATGGTGAGTAGCGTGCTTCCATCCTGGATTGGGGCTGAGCCCACAGACTCCAGCAAGACATTTATTTCCGATGGCTTCACTTTTGCTGCCTTCAGACGCTCGATCTCCTGCTCGACCAGCTCTTTCTTGCGCAGGAAGGCCGCATAGCGGTCTTCGGACACAAGCCCGATCTCATGACCAATTTCCGTCAGACGCAAATCGGCATTGTCATGGCGAAGCAGCAGACGGTATTCTGCCCGTGAGGTCAGCAGGCGGTACGGCTCGTTCGTCCCCTTCGTAACCAGGTCATCAATCAGAACACCGATGTAGCCCTGGGAACGACTCAATACGACCGCTTCCTTACCCTGTACCTTGCGTGCAGCGTTAATGCCTGCCATAATCCCCTGCCCTGCTGCTTCCTCATAGCCGGAGGTGCCATTGATCTGTCCTGCAGTAAACAGACCCGGCAGGCGCTTCGTTTCCAGCGATGGCCACAGCTGAGTCGGCACCATCGCATCGTATTCAATCGCATAGCCATTACGCATCATTTCCACTTTTTCCATCCCCGGGATGGAGCGGAGCACCGCTAACTGCACATCCTCGGGCAGACTCGTAGACAGGCCCTGAACATAGTACTCCTTCGTATTCTTACCTTCAGGCTCCAGGAAAATCTGATGCTTTGGCTTATCGGCAAAACGGACAATTTTATCCTCAATCGATGGACAGTAACGCGGACCCGTGCCCTCAATAACACCGGAGAACATCGGGGCGCGATGCAGGTTATCATTAATAATCTGATGCGTATCCAGTGACGTGTAGGTCAGCCAGCAAGGCAGCTGCTCATTGTCCGAGCCCTTTGTCTCATAAGAGAAGAACTTGGGTGTATCATCCCCCGGTTGGATTTCTGTCTTGGAGAAATCAATCGTATCCTTGTGGACTCGCGGCGGCGTCCCCGTCTTAAAGCGCACCAGGTCAAATCCAAGCTCCCGCAAATGCTCTGCCAGCTTGACCGATGGCTGCTGGTTGTTAGGGCCGCTTTCATACATCAGCTCGCCCATAATGACCTTGCCGCGCAAATAAGTGCCTGTCGTCAGCACGACCGACTTCGCCCGATACTCCGTGCCGGTCTGAGTCACGATGCCGACACACTCCCCATTCTCGACAAGAAGACGGTCCACCATGCCCTGGCGAAGCGTGAGCTTCTCTTCCTTCTCCATCGTCTCTTTCATCGTATGCTGATAAGAGAACTTATCCGCTTGAGCACGCAGCGCATGCACAGCCGGACCTTTACCCGTATTCAGCATCCGCATTTGAATAAAGGTCTTGTCAATATTGCGGCCCATCTCACCGCCTAGAGCGTCGATTTCACGCACCACATGACCTTTCGCCGGTCCGCCAATCGATGGATTACATGGCATAAATGCAACCATATCCAGATTGATCGTTACCATCAACGTATTCACACCCATGCGGGCAGAAGCAAGTGCAGCTTCGACACCGGCATGGCCTGCACCAACGACGATCACGTCATAAGTGCCACCTGCATAACTCATGGTATATCCTCCTCATATTGTTGTACTGACTCACGAAACTCAGATCAATCTATATATAAGGCTGTCATTCTCAGCCCCTAAGTCATGTCATATATCCCAAAATCATGTGGGTTTACAATCATTTTCCCAAACAGAATTGGGAGAAAATCTGGTCGATCAAGGAATCGCCAACCGCTTCACCCAGGATCTCGCCCAGCTGCTCCCAGGCCATTCTTACATCAATCTGGATCATATCAATCGGAATCATCTGATCAGCCGCGTCATAGGCTTCCTGAAGCGATCTTCTCGCCTTCTTCAACAGCGCAATATGACGGACATTGCTGACATAGGTCAAATCGCCGCCTTCAATCTTCCCGCTGAAAAAGAGTCCGGAAATGGCCTCCTCCAGGGAATCAATACCTTCCTCCGCCTTCACCGACATCGGCACAATCAGCTCATCGGCATAATATCGCCGCACAATATCCAGATCCAGCTGCTGAGGTAAGTCCATTTTATTCAATATCACAATGCATTGTCTACCGCGTATTTGTTCCATCAATGCCAATTCATCTTCGTGCAGCGGCTCACTGGCATTGAGGACGAGCAGAATGAGATCCGCTTCGTTCACAGCATGTCTGGAGCGCTCGACGCCGATCTTCTCCACCACATCCATCGTTTCACGGATTCCGGCTGTATCCAGCAGCTTCAGCGGAATATTGTTAATCGTCACAAACTCCTCAATAACATCGCGCGTAGTGCCCGGTATATCCGTTACGATCGCTTTATTATCCTGGGCGAGTGTGTTCAGCAGAGAGGATTTACCGACGTTGGGGCGTCCCACAATCGCTGTGGTGATGCCTTCGCGCAGGATTTTTCCCTCTTGCGCCGTCTTGAGCAATCTGTCAATCTCATTCATGACGATCTCGCTCTTCTCTTTGATGAACACGGAGGTCAAGGACTCCACATCATGCTCCGGGTAATCAATATTGACTTCAATATGGGCGAGCGTCTCCACCAGCGTATATCGGAGGTCCTGAATCCGGCGGGACAAACTGCCCTCCACCTGTTTGAGCGCCACGGAAAAAGCACGGTCCGACTTCGAACGAATCAGATCGATGACCGCCTCCGCCTGCGACAGATCAATGCGTCCGTTCAGGAACGCCCGCTTCGTAAATTCTCCCGGCTCGGCCAGCCGCACCTCGCGCTGGAGCAGCAGATCCATAACCCGTTTAACGGCGATAACGCCGCCATGAGCGCTGATCTCTACCACATCCTCAGTCGTAAACGACCGGGGAGCACGCATCACAGTAACCAGCACCTCTTCAAGCTTCTCTCCAAGCTCCGGCTCTACAATATGACCGTAGTGAACTGTGTGAGATTCCGCTAAAGACAGCGGGGTTTTGCTCTTAAAAATGTGTTCCACTTCCTGTATAGCCTCAGGTCCGCTGACCCGAATTATAGCAATGCCGCCTTCACCGACTGCCGTCGATATCGCCGCAATTGTATCACTGAGCATGCTGTAAAGCCCCCTGTTCTCTATATCATCATCGGCTAATTCGCCGTTATCCTGTCATCTTAAAGCTCTTTGTTCAGCCTGCCTTTGTGTCTTCTTAAAAAAACAATGACCCCTTCACTGGTCAAGGAGTCATTGCGATGGAATCTTCTTTACGATCGCCGGCTGCTAATAACAACACGGCGGTTCGGCTCATCACCCTTGCTGTACGTCTTCACAGCAGCGTGATTCTGCAGTCGTGCATGAATGATCTTGCGCTCTGAAGCCGGCATCGGCTCCAGCGCCACTTCCTTCTTCGTACTGACTGCCTGCTTCGCGAGCCGGTCCGCCAGTCCCTCCAGCGTCTTCTGCCGGCGGGCCCTGAAATTCTCGGCATCCAGTACGATTCGCAGGTAGCGGTCAGCGTAGCGGTTGGCTACAATGTTCGCGAGATACTGCAGCGCGTCCAGCGTCTGGCCGCGACGGCCGATCAGCATGCCGAGATCATCCCCGGAAATGTTCAGGGTCGTTTGATCATGGCCGTGCTCCACGTGCACCGTAATACTCAGCCCCATCGCCTTTCCGGTCTCTATGAGAAAGCTTACTGCCTCCTCAAAGGGATCGTTATCCTTTGCCGCTTCCGGGGATACTGCCGGCGCGCGGTCTGCAGCTGCCTCTGTTTCAGAAGCATCCGGGACTTCCACAGCTGTTGCTGCTTCATCCTGGGTAGAAGCATATGCCTTATTGGGATCAAGTGAGTCGCCGCGGGCAGGTTCAGCCTGAAGGGTAAGCTCTACCTTCGCTTCCCGGCTGAACCATCCCAGGAATCCTTTGGACGGCTGACTTAAAATTTGAACCGATACCTGATCCCGGCTGGCAGACAGCCGGGCAAGTCCTTGGTTGACAGCATCCTCAACGGTTTTTCCTGTTGCGACGAGTTTATTCATCTTGATTTCTTGGCTCCTTTTTTCCCCTTTTTCCCGTTCCGTGGCCCTTTGCTCTTGTTCTGAACGGAGGAAGTTGTGGCCGCCGCTACATTCGCGGTAAGTACAGTCTTGTCATTGTTGCGGTATAAGAAATAGTTCTGCACGATCGTATACAGATTGCTGTAGAACCAGTACAACGGCAGTGCCGCCGGGAACTGGAACGACATCACGAAGATCAGAATCGGATATACGAACAGCATGAACTGCATCACACCCATCTGAGGAGACGGGTTCATCTTCATCATCATCTTGGTTTGCAGGTACGTTGTTGCAGCAGCGAGCACCGGCAAAATAAACAGCTTGTCCGGATCACCGAGCTGCATCCACAGGAATTCATGGGAGCGAAGCGGTCCGTTAAAGTAGATGGATTGATATAACGCGATAAAGATCGGCATCTGTACGATCAGCGGCAGACAGCCTGCCATCGGATTTACCTTGTTCTCCTGGAACAGCTTCATCGTTTCCATTTGAACCTTCTCCGGCTGATCCTTGTACTTCTCGCGAATCTTCATCAGCTCCGGCTGAATAGCCTGCATGGCCTTGGAGCTGCGAACCTGCTTCAGCGTTAACGGCAGGATCAAGGTGCGGACAATCAACACCATGACAAGGACGGATAAACCGTATTCCCCGTTAAACCAATCGGCAAAGGTGTCGAGACCTAGAGTAAAGTAATACACGACATTGCTCTGCCAGAAGCCCCCATTCTTCAGGTCGTCAATACTGCGCATCTGGTCTTCACCAGGAGCACACCCCGACAGCACCGTCATGGACAGCACCAGCAAAGCGGTGAGGAGGATCCATTTCCCTCGTCTTGTCTTTGTTAGCGACACTTCATAACCCCTCTCTTAACCATTCCATTCCAACGTAAATCATACCATATTTATATGCACAAATAAACACAACCTCACCGCTTCCTAGCCTTTAACAGTGACGATTTGCGCAACACATGCAGTACACTTTTCTCCAGCTCCTGATAGGTTTTGCCGAGGGCTCCCTTACGGACAATGAAGATCAGATCGATCTGCTCTATAATTTCATCCTGATGATGGCGCACAATTTCTTTGACCAGCCGCCTCATCCGGTTGCGGACAACCGCGTTGCCCACCTTTTTGCTGACCGAGACCCCCGCGCGAAACTGCTCAACCTCTTTTTTGCGGGACCAATACACCACAAACTGATGGTTGGCAAAAGATTTACCATGACGATAAACGCGGCTGAAATCGGCCCGGTTCCGTAAACGCAGCTTCTTTTCCATCCGTCTCTCCCGGTCTGCCGGCTCGTAATGAAGGAAATGTAATATTCCCTGCCTCCGGCAAGTTTCTACTATATAAAATAGTATCGGCACCGCAGCAGCTTTATAAACGGTCCTTCCTCTTTTATAAGACTGCTGCCATGCTCTCAAGAAAAAAAGACCACCGCAGTGGTCTTCAGGGCCCAGCATTAAGCGCTCAGTACTTTTCTGCCTTTCTGACGGCGGTTAGCCAGTACTTTACGTCCATTCTTGGAGCTCATTCTTTTACGGAAGCCGTGAACTTTGCTGCGCTTGCTTACATTCGGTTTAAAAGTCTGTTTCATGATGGTTGCACCCCCTTACAGGAATCTGATCTTGTCATATTCAAGCATAAACGGTCTTCATTCAAGAGATCGTCGCAATTGAAAACATTCCATACATCTCACAGAAAACGCCTTTATATATTTAATCATACTAAATCACTGAAGTCAATGCCCAAAGTAAGCTCGTATCTCTCCCGCTCCAAAAAAGTTTTCCACAGCTTCAGCCCCCCTTCCGGCAATGTTTAGAATTATCCCCATGTGGATAATTATTTTTTCGGAATTGGATGCTATGTCCGGGCTGCGTAGCTGGTTCAAGCCAGCAGCCTGATCCCTTCTACAAGCTATAGACCAGGGTCGTCATTTAAAGTTGGCAGTCTAGGTAAGGTATCACTCGTTCTATATGACCGAACGTGTAAAGTCTGATATACGGCGACAGTGATGACTTGATCCTGGCTGCGGCGCCCTTGTGCAAGGTGTGGTAAAATAGGGTATCCCTATTTTTAAAAAGAGGAATGGATGGAAGCTCATGAATGTGCAATACCCAGTAAGCTGGCTGCAGGGCGCTTCGCTTGGGGAGAGAATTTCCTGCGAGCTCCGGCTGCAAATCATTAAAGGCGTGCTTTCTCCGGGAGACGTGTTGTCAGAGAACCGGATTGCGGGTCATTTCGGAACGAGCCGTTCTCCTGTGCGGGAAGCGTTCAGAACGCTGTCGGCGGAAGGCCTGATCACGCTGAAGCGAATGGGCGCGGTGGTACAGGGTATGAGTCAAAAGGATGTTGAGGAGCTTTATGATGTCAGGTACCTGATCGAGAGCTTTGTGCAGAGCCGGATGCTGATGAACGGTCACACCGTATGGATGGATCAGCTTCAGCACATCTTAGACCGGATGGAGCTAGCCGCCAGGCACCGCGATCCCGTGGAATTTTCCTTTCAGGATTTAGCATTTCATGAGATGGTGGTTCTAGAGGCGAAGCATCAGCGGATGCTGCATTTATGGAAAAGCATTCGGCCCATCATTATGACGGTGATGCTCATTACAACCGAGCGGATTTTTCAGGAAGGCGGCACCCGGCTTGAAGCCGTGCTGCACAAGCACCGGCTTTTACTGGACTCACTGAAATCCCGCGATGAGGTCCGGCTGCAGGCTGCGGTGAAGGAATATTTTGAAGATTCACGCCGTACCCTCCATCAAAGCTTTCCCGGCTAGGTCGCAACAGGCGTTCCCTCATGCAGAATGCTGTTCATCAGTCTCTACACTGCTTTTCAGGTTGTCGACAAGTATACATATCACTAAACTCTACTAAACATTCAGTAAAGGAAGGTAATGAAGCTGTGAAATCACAATATATGATCGGCGTAGACATCGGAACGACCAGCACGAAAGCGGTACTGTTTAAGGACAATGGTGATTTTGTCGCCAAGGCCGGTGAAGAATATCCCCTGCTCACACCGACTCCTTCAATTGCTGAACAGGAGCCGGAGCAGATTTTTCAGGCGGTTATTGCTTCCGTGAAGGACGTCATGCTGCAGGGCGGCATTGATGCTTCAGAGGTTATGTTCGTCAGCTTCAGCTCCGCTATGCACAGTGTAATCGCGATGGACAAGGATGGGAAAGCGTTAACCCGTTGTATTACCTGGGCGGACAACCGCAGCTCGGACTGGGCGAGTCGCCTGAAGAAGGAGATGAACGGCCATGAGCTGTATCTCCGAACCGGCACACCCATTCATCCCATGTCTCCCATCACCAAGCTGATGTGGCTGAGCCAGGATGAGAAAGAAATTTTTGAGCGGACGGAGAAATTTATTTCGATTAAGGAATATATTTTTTACAAGCTGTTTGGAAAATATGTCGTCGATCACTCTATTGCATCCGCTACGGGGATGATGAATCTTTATTCATTACGCTGGGATCAGGAAGCGCTGCGCATTGCTGGCATTCAGGAGTCACAGCTCTCAGAGCTCGTACCGACGACACATGTCATGCAGGGACTGAATGCCGGCTATGCCGCAGCCATGCTGCTCTCCCCCTCTACCCCTTTTGTGGTGGGAGCGAGCGATGGTGTGCTGTCCAATCTGGGCGTCGATGCGATCAAGCCTGGCGTCGTAGCCGCCACGATCGGCACAAGCGGGGCAATTCGTACCGTGGTGGATCAGCCGATGACCGATCCCAAGGGGCGTATTTTCTGCTATGCGCTCACCGAAAACAAATGGGTGATCGGCGGACCGGTGAACAATGGCGGAATGATCTTCCGCTGGGTGCGTGATCAGCTGGCTGCTTCGGAGATCGAAACGGCCAAACGGATGGGCATCAGCGCCTATGATGTTCTGACCAAAATCGCGGAGCGGGTGCCGCCAGGCAGCAATGGACTGCTGTTTCACCCCTTCCTCACCGGAGAACGGGCCCCGTTGTGGGATCCTAACGCCCGCGGTTCCTTTTTCGGCCTGACGCTGAATCATCAGAAGGAGCATATGATCCGCTCCGTATTAGAGGGCGTCATCTTCAATATGTACACCGTCCTGCTAGCCATGGAGGAACAGGTCGGCCGCCCGTCCATCATTCATGCCACCGGCGGCTTTGCCCGCTCCCCCATCTGGAGGCAGATGATGGCCGATATTTTCGATCAGCAGGTGATCGTGCCGGAAAGCTATGAAAGCTCCTGTCTCGGAGCGGTGGTGCTGGGCCTGTACGCCACCGGCCGCAGCAGCAGCCTCGACATCGTAAGCCAGATGGTTGGCGGCACCTTTGAGCATCGGCCGGTAGAAGAGAACGCCGCTGTCTATAAGAAGCTGCTTCCGATTTTCATCCGTATTTCACGCAAGCTGGAAGAGGATTATGAGGCCATTGCGGAGTTTCAGCGCAGCCAGGAGCAAGCCGGCTTCTAATATTTCAAGACTCCCCTGCTATTCATCCAAAAGCGGCGGCCGCACTTCGGTGCGGCCGCCGCTTTTTTTTGCTCCCGTCACAAACACTTCTTTCAACCCATGATCCTCAGTTACCCACAGGCACACACACGACTCCATTCATCCACAGGACGACATGATCCCCATTTCCTCCCCGTTGTTCCGGACAAGCTGTGTACAAATTTTATCGCTCTTCCTCAAAAGATGTCGAAAGCTGAACAGCTTATAAACAATATATAGTGGTGTGAATAATAATTATGCACAACGTCTTGAATTTGTGGATAAATTCCTTCCATGCATTGAAAACAGGGCGCTCTTTTGCTATGATGATATTACTTTTGGATGTGAATATGTGAATGTACCCATCATATTATTAACAGGCTGTGGATAAAGTTGTGAACAATTTCAATTTATCCATCTTTTTTTGTTTTTATAAAGGTCTAGCTCTGGGGATAAATCTACATCATTCATTTTCTTTCGACAATTGTACTATGGCGCCTGGCGCCGGATTTGGAGATTTAAAGGAGTGACGGTT